>JAWWOM010000327.1:0-8104 GCA_033851655.1 Frankiales bacterium | reverse complement strand
TTCGGCGAGCTCTACCGCAACGCCGGCGAGTGGAAGTTCCGGGCGGTCGGCCAGGGCTACGCGACCGGGCTGCGCGGGATCGCCCTCGATTTCGGGGTCAACGTCGGGTAGCAAGATCCCGTACGGTACGTGCAGCACCGTCGAGGCTTTCCCGGCGGTAGCGCCCGTCGGTAGAGAGTTGGGGAATCTTGCTCCGGACGTTCCGTTACGCGCTGCCGCTCACGCTCGTCGTTCTTGTGCTGGCCGCGGTCATCGGCGGTCCCCGCGACGCGGCCCTGGTCGGCATCCTGGCAATCCTCGAGATCTCGCTCAGCTTCGACAACGCGGTGATCAACGCCACCGTGCTGCAGCGGATGAGCGAGAAGTGGCAGCGGCTGTTCCTGACCCTCGGCGTCATCATCGCCGTGTTCGGCATGCGGCTGGTGTTCCCGGTCGCGGTCGTGTCGATCGCCGGGCACATCTCGCCGGTCAACGTGGTCAAGCTGGCGCTGAACCACCCGCACGAGTACGCCACGCAGCTCACCGCGGCCCACCCGGCCATCGCGGCGTTCGGCGCCATGTTCCTGTTCATGATCTTCGCCGACTTCGTCTTCGAGTCGCGGGACATCGTCTGGCTGCGGCCGATCGAGAACGCGCTGGCCAGGGTCGGCAAGCTCGACAACGTCTCCGTCATCATCGCCCTGTTCGCGCTGATCACCATCGCCGAGACCTCGGCCCACAAGCACGCCGTCCAGGTGCTGGTGTCCGGCGCGGCGGGTCTCGGCACCTACCTGCTGGTCAACTCGCTGGCCGAGTTCACGGAGGCGGAGGGTGACGCGGCGGCGGAGGCCGAGGACGACGAGGTGCGGGCCGGCATCCATGGCGACGCCGCGGCAGCCGAAGGCGCCGTCGAGCTGGCCGCCAAGGTGCCGGCCCGGATGCTCGCCAAGCCGGGTCTGTTCCTCTTCCTCTACCTCGAGGTGCTGGACGCGTCGTTCAGCTTCGACGGTGTCGTCGGCGCCTTTGCGGTGACCGACCGGCTGTTCATCATCGCGGCCGGCCTGGGCATCGGCGCGATGTACATCCGGTCGCTCACCGTCTACCTCGTACGACAGGGGACCCTGGCGGAGTACGTCTACCTCGAGCACGGGGCGCACTACGCCATCGGTGCGCTGGCCGTGCTGCTGACCGTGGGCATCACCGTCTCGGTGCCTGACATCATCACCGGCCTGATCGGGGTCGGCTTCATCGGCGCAGCACTGTTGACCTCGATCGCCACCAACCGGCGCGAGTCCGCGCAGGCCGTCGTCGCCCCGTAGCGGGACGGTCAGGTCCGGGGGAGCAGCCCCTTGGCCTTGGCCTGCGGCAGCCAGCCGGGGTACTCCTCCATCATCAGCTCGAAGATCTCGGTGTCGGTGATCTGCGCCGGGTCCTCGACGCTGAAGAAGTTTGCGTTGTCGATGAGCCGGCCGGTCAGGTTGTCCAGCTCCTCGAGGAAGCGGAACTCGCTGGCCCGGCCGTAGGCCCCGCGCCGGCGGCCCGCAGCCTTGTTCGACAGCCCGATCGCCATGAACTGCCAGAACACCGGCTCATAGCTCGAGGACTCGATCTGGTCCTTGGTGTGCCCCTCGTCGAGGGTCTGGCCGTCGGTCACGAACATCACGTAGACCGGCAGCGCGTCCTGGTACGGCGAGCTGCGGTAGCCCGAGTCGCCGAAGTAGTGCTGGCGGACCAGCATCATCGCCTCGCTGTAGTAGGTCGCGCCCTCGAGCCGGTAGCGCTTGAGCAGCTCGTCGACGTAGCCGTTGATGTTGGACAGGTTGACCGTGCCGGCCACGTGCCCGTCGCTGCCGAACAGGAACACGTCCACCTCGCCGTCGTCGTCGAAGCGCAGCCCGAGTGCGAGCACCCGCTCGACCAGCGTCTGCATCCGGCCGGTCTTGTAGTGGCCGTGCATCGATGCGGAGATGTCCAGGCACAGGGCGACCCTGGCGGTGTGCTCGGCGAGCCCCTTCTTGGCCAGGCTCACCGCGGCGTGCTTGATCAGGTTGACCAGCTGTGGAGCGTCCTGGGCCGCCCGCTTCTCGAGGCTGATCTGCTGCTGCTTCTTGAGACTGACCGCCGGGAGCGTGGAGGGCGGCGTCGGCGAGAAACCAGGCAGGGGAGCGAATCCGGCGGCCGGAGCGGGCGCGGCTGCGGGCGTACCGGCTGCGGGTGGAGTGTCGTCGACGGTGATGCCGAAGTCGCGGGCCAGGCCGGCCAGCCCGTCCGCGTACCCCTGTCCCACGGCGCGGAACTTCCACTGACCGTTGCGCAGGTAGAGCTCGCCGAACACGAACGCCGTCTCGGTCGAGGCCCCGTTGATGTCGAACCGGGCGATCTCGGCGTCGCTGTCCGCGTCGAAGAGCATCAGCCGCAGCCCGGAGATGCTGCCGAACGTGGTGCCATCGACGCTCGCCGCGAGGACGATCCGCTCGATCGCCTGCGGCACGCCGGACAGGCTCACCTCGACGCCGTCGTAGAAGCCGGTCGCGTCCTGGGTCTTGCCGCGGTGGGTCACCGAGCCCTCGGGGCTGGCCGGCTGGTTGTAGAACACGAAGTCGGCGTCGCCCCGCACCTTGCCGCCGCTGGTCAGCAGCAGCGCCGACGCGTCGACGTCCGCCGGGGTCGTCCAGCTGAGCGCGACCCGTACGTTGGAGGCGGTGACGGCAGTGTTCGCGCCTTTGGCCATCGGGGTGGTCGTCATAGGCTCATCGTGTCAGATGATGGGCGTCGGATTCACCCGGAAGGACGCTGGATGAGCCTCGATCTCGACCTGGTCGGCACCGCGATGCAGATGGCAGTGTGCCGGCTGCAGCCCGGGCAGACGGTCTACTGCGAGGCCGGCAAGTTCCTGTTCTCGACGGCAGGGCTCACCCCGGTCACCCGGCTGTCCAAGCCGTCGGCCGCCGGGGCCGGCCAGGGCGGCATGCTCCAGGGGCTGATGCGGACGGCGATGGACGCCGGCAAGCGGATGCTCGCGGGGGAGAGCCTGGCGTTCCAGTACTTCACCAACAACGGCCGAGAGGCCGAGGTGCTGGCCTTCGCCGGTGTGCTGCCGGGCGAGCTGCGGGCCCTCGAGCTGAACGGGACCCGCGGCTGGTACGCCGAGAAGGACGCGTTCGTGGCCGCCGAGTCGACCGTCGACTTCGACATCGCGTTCTCCGGGCTGCGCCAGGGCTTCGCCGGCGGTGAGGGCTTCATCCTGGAGAAGTTCACCGGCCACGGGACGGTGCTGATCGGCGGCGCCGGCAACTTCATCGACCTCAACCTCGACGACTTCGGCGGCATGCTCAAGATCGACACCGGCTGCATCGTCGCCTTCGAGGACGGTGTGCGCTACGACGTCACCCGGGTCGGCGGCCTCAACCTGCAGGGGCTGACCACCATGGCCTTCGGCCACGAGGGCCTCAACCTGGCGACCCTGTCCGGCAGCGGCCGGGTGATCCTGCAGTCGATGACGCTCGAGGGGCTGTCCACCGCGTTGCGCAAGTCGATGATGCGCGGCGGCGGCGACAACGGCCGTACGGGACTCGGTGCGGTCGGCAGCCTCTTCGGCGGCCAGGACTGACGGCTCGGCCCAGCAACCGTCAGCAGTCCCGACCCGGGCGGTCAGCTTTCGCGCACCTGGCCTTGAACTGGCTGGCACGTCGAGCGGACACGCGTACGGCCCCCCGCAACGAAGCTGCGAGGGGCCGTACGGTCGAGCTGGTGACCCGGAGCTACGGGTAGCTGACCAGGTCGTGCGGGATGACGCCGTCGTTGGGCAGCGCCGGCGCACCGACGCCGTTGACGATGTGGTCGATGGTGCCCGCCGCCAGGGAGACGGTGAGGATGTCGTGCAGCTTCACGCCGGGAGCCACCGGAACCTCGAAGGCGTTCGAGGCGTGGATCGTCGGATCGACGTTGGTGAAGATGTAGCTGCCGAGGCCCCAGCCCTCGAACGTCTTGACGTGCTTGTCGACGTGGATCGCCGCGTAGCCGAGGACGCCGTCGTGCTGCCACGCCGCCTGGTTCGGCGGGTCGTACGGCATCTCGTTCTGGAACATCACGACCCGGCCGCCCTCACCGTTCCAGGTGACCTCGTACTTCTGGAAGTGCTCGACGAACAGGCCGGTGGCCGTGACGTTGTCACCGTTGACGATCAAGCCCTGGTTGGCGGTGTTGACGGTCCAGCCCACCGTTCCGGGGTCGCCGTGGTCGGCCCGCCAGATCCACATGTCGTCCAGCAGCACGTTGTCACTGTTGATCGTGACCGCGGTCTCCGTCTTGCCGGCGATGTCACCGCCGACGCGGACGAACACATCGGAGAGGGTGGTCGGGTCGCTGGCACTGCTGAGGCGGTCCCGCACCCGGGCCGGCAGGTCGTCGTCGAACCGGTTGCCGACCTGCACCAGCGTGGCTGACTTGACGGTGCCGGCGTCGATCAGCAGCCCGGCGAGCTTGACACCGGGAACGCTGGCCACCTGGATCGCAGCGTTGCCGCGGGTGGGGATCAGCGTCGCGAAGCCCATGCCCAGTACGACGGTGTCCGGCCGCCACACGCGCAGCGCCTGGTCGAGGTGGTAGACGCCCGGTGTGAACAGCAGGTTCTGGCCGAGCAGCAGGGCGGTGTTGAGCTTCCAGGCCGGGTCGCTCGGGTGGGCGACGTAGAACTTCTTGATCGGGATCGCCGTTCCGGGGGTGGTGCCGCCCTGCCAGCTCGGGCCGACCGAGCTCGTGCGGGCGTCGGGGACGAAGACGTTCTCATTGCCGCTCGCGTCGAGGTAAAGGTAGGGCTTGTCCCGGCTCACCGGGTCCGTCGCCAGGGTGGTGTAGGGGGGCGTCGGGAAGCTCTGGGCGGGGACGGCCGAACCGGTGTCCCCGGCGAAGACCTGGTTCCAGACGCCGTTGGTCCAGACCGTTCCGAGCACGCTGTTCTCGGTGAGGAACTGCTGCTGCGAGCCGTTCAGCGTGCCTCCGGGGAGGTTGGAGTCGGCGATGAAGCCACCGGAGGAGTAGTTCTGGTCACCGCAGTAGTCGAACAGTGTGGTGAAGCCGTTGACCTGCACGCGACGTACCGGGGCAGCCTGCGAAACGGCCCACATCTCGTTGCTCGAGTAGCAGCCTGTGCCACCGGTGGCGTTGATCGTGAGGTTGGACATCGACCGCCAGAAGTTGTCGAGGGCGACGCAGTTGGTCCCCATGTTGTGCTCGGGGTAGGTGGCGTTGGGGTCGACCGGCCCGAAGCACTGGTTGTAGACGTCGATGAGGCCGTTGATCGTCACGTCACCGGGGTTCTGGCCGAGGCCGGCCACCTCGGTGTAGAAGCCGACCTGGAACACCAGGGGGTTGGCCGCCGAGCCGTAGGTACCGGGCTTGAACAGCAGCGAGTAGCGCTCCTGCCCGAACTGGTTGGGCACCTGCTGCGCGGAGATCGCGTCGAGCTGTGCCTGGATCGTCGCCTGGTCCTCGGTGGGGTCGAAGACGATCACGTTGGCGCCGAGGTCGGGGTGGCTCGAACTGAAAGCGTCCAACGGGGAGGCATGGGCCGCGGGGCTGCCGGCGAAGCCGCCGGCTGTGGTGAGGGCCGTGGTCAGCGCTGTCGCGCCGACGAGCATCCGGCGGAGGCGCGGAGTGAGGCGGCGGCGTGTGCTGGCGCCGTCCAAGTGCGGTGCTGGCATAGGATCCCTGCCTTCTGGTCGGTGGATCGATGTGCACGTCCCGTGTTACGGAAGCGTTTCCGAAGCGGGACGCTAGCCCTTCGACGGCACCCCGTCCAGAGGGGACTTGGCCGACTCTTGAACTTTGATCAAGTCGTGATCTTGGCTGGTCAAGGCCGCCTGATCAGAGGGCTGACGCTTTCCTGGCCCGGCGCTGTGCCGCTCGTACGGGACCGGCAGAGTCCCGTACGAGCAGCTGGCCGGGCACGTGCACCGGCTGCGGGGTGTCGAGCTCGCCGTCGATGATCTGGGTGAGCAGGGTGACGGCGGCGGCGCCGATCGCGAGGTAGTCCTGGCTCACCGTGGTCAGCGACGGGCGGACGATCGACGCCAGCTCGATGTCGTCGTAGCCGACAATGGAGATGTCACGGGCGATTTCCAGACCGGCGTCGATCGCCGCCTGCATGGCGCCGACAGCCATCTCGTCACCGGCCGCAAAGACGGCGGTCGGCGGTTTCTTCAACGCCAGCAAGGCTTGCATGGACGTGTAGCCACTCTCGCGGAAGAAGTCGCCCTCCTGCAGATAGCCGTCGGGGACGTCGAGACCCAGCTCGCCCATCACCGCCTGGTAGCCGGCCAGGCGGTCGGAGGCCGCCATCATCGACTGCGGGCCGAGGATGGTGGCGATCCGCCGGTGGCCGAGGCCGTGCAGGTGCCGGACCGCCGTCCCGGCGCCGGCGACGTTGTCCGAGCTGACATAGCTGGCCCGCGATCCCTGCACCGGCAGGTCCAGCCCGACGCACGGCCGGCCCGAGTTGATCAGCGCGGCAAGCGCCGGCAGGTCCGCGTCGACGCCCATCAGGACGACCCCGTCCAGACCATGCTGCATCGCGGCCTGGACGAAGGCGTTGACGCCATGGTCGGCAGCCTGCGGCGAGAGCAGCATCAGGTGGTAGCCGGTGTCGGCCAGTGCCATCTTCAAGCCGACCAGCATGTCGGAGAGAAAAGGTGAGCGTCCTTTGGTCTCGACATAGCTGGTGTCCCAGATCAGGCCGACCATGTCCGACCGGCGCCGGACCAGGGCACGCGCCTGCTGGTTGGGGGCGTAGCCCAGCCGGCGGGCGATCTCCTCGATACGGCTGCGGGTCGCAGCGCTGACGTCGGGCCTGCCGTTGAGGGCCCGGGACACGGTGGCCATCGAGACGCCGCTGCGTCGCGCGACCTCGCGGATGTCCACCGCCACCGACTGCTCCCTAGGGCCGTACCGCGTGGGGATCACGTTAGTACGTCCTTGTGTCCTGACGGGACCGGCGGCGCCGCGTCCTCGGCAATGGGCGATGAAGCTCGCGCGCGGACAATATGGGCGATGGCGGTGAGTTCCGGGCGGATTTCCGTCGACTTCGCAGACCGGAATCAGCGCCCAATACGTCACCGGCCCGCCGGCATTCGTCGCATTGTTCGCCGGCAGCGACCGTTGGGCAATTACCGAGTACGCCGGTGGCGTTTGCGTTGGCTGCCAGACCGCCACTCGCAGTCGGGACCCCGGAGCTGCCGGACCGGTCAGGGACCCGGTCGGGTTGCCCGCCACAGCGACTCGCCGAGAAGAGCCACGACGGCGAGCGGCAGCAGCCACCAGGCGGGGACGCTGGTCGTCGCGACGGCTGCGGTGGCCGCGAAGGCAAGGATGACACCGGCCGCGATCCGCCAGTCGTCACCGACGATGAAGTCCCACCAGAAGGCGCCGAACCCCCGCAGCGCTGCCACCACGCGGCTCACCGCAGACCGTCCGCGGTCGGGACCAGCTCGGCGGGTACGACGGCAGGTGGGGCAGCCGGCTGCTGCCTGCCGTGGACCTGGCGCAGCCACCAGACGGCGGCCATGGCGGAGCAGGCGACGAAGGCGATCACGCCGACCAGTGCGGCGTCAGATCCCGGCCAGCTGCCGCCTGCGCCTTCGACGCCCCAGAACATGCCGAACGAGGTGAGCAGGACCCCGACGACGAACTTCAGGGTGTTCTCCGGCACCCGGGCGAGCGGTGCCCGTACGGCGATGCCGGCGACCACGACCACGAGGACGGCCGCCACGGCGCCGATCGAAGCGAGGCCGACGTTGTTCTGGTTGGCCCCGAACGTGACCACGATGAAGGCGACCTCGAGGCCCTCCAGGAGCACGCCCTTGAACGCCAGCGTGAAGGCGTAGGGGTCGACCAACAGTCCGTGGCCCGTGCTGCCCGCGGCCTCGGCCGCCGCCCGTTGCCGGGCGTAGATCGCGGTTTCGTCGTGCAGCGGCTTGAACCCCGACGCGCGCAGGATGGCCTTACGCAGCCAGCCCAGCCCGAAGACGAGCAGCAGGCCGCCGACGATCAGGCGCAAGGCGTTGATCGGGATCACGGTCAGCGCTGGTCCGAGCGCTGCGACGATCACGGCCAGGGTGACGAGCCCGGC
>JAWWOM010000321.1:0-4066 GCA_033851655.1 Frankiales bacterium | reverse complement strand
GGCCAGCAGCCTTGCTGCATGCAATCGAGTGCCCGCCGGTGGGCTGACCTCGCCTGGCCGGAGGTACGGGCAACGCTCGAGGGCGACGGGCACGTCGGGTTGGTGCCGGTCGGGGCCACCGAGCAGCACGGGCCACACCTGCCGGTCGGGACCGACACCCTGGTCGCCCAGGCGATCTGCGACGAGACTTCCGCACGCACCGGCGCACTGGTGCTGCCGGCGCTGCCGATCGGGGTCTCGTACGGCCACGGCACGGTCCTGCCGGGCACGTTGTCGCTGAGCCCCGAGCTGATGGCCGCGGTCATCCGGCAGTACGCGTTGTGGGCTGCCATGTCCGGGCTGACCCGGCTGCTCTTCGTCAACGCCCACCTGGGCAACACCGCCACGATCGGCATCGCGACCGACACCCTGCGCCTGCACCATCCGGAGCTGCGGGTAGGCGCGATCGACTGGTGGGCCTGCGACCCCGAGGTCAACGCCCTGACCACCGCCGACGGTGACGACATCCACGCCAACCGGGCCGAGACCTCGCTCGTGCTCGCGGTCGCCCCGCACCTGGTACGGGCAGAGCTGATCGCGGACGCCGACGACGAGGACCGCACCGAGGGTCTGGTGTTCCGCTACACCGCTCCGGCGCTGTCGACCAACGGTGTCACCGGTCGCCCGTCCGAGGCCACCGCCGAGCTCGGCCGGTCCCTGCTCGCCCTGATCGCCGACGCCGTCGCCGCGCGCGTCGTCCGCGGCCGTACGGAGGAACCTCCGCTCGGCGTCGCTCCCGTACCGACCTACTTCGTCTGACTACCAGCTTCGTCTGACTACCAGGAGGATCGATCATGGACACCGTCCACCCGCTCACCGACGAGCACACCCGGCTGGCCCAGCAGCTGCACGACGACGGGGTCCGCTACGTCACCGGCGGCTGGATCGACGTGATGGGCCGGACCAAGTCCAAGTTCGTCCCGATCGACCACCTGCCCAACCTGCTGGCCGGCTCGGAGCGCTACACCCCGCGCGGCATGGGTGGGCTCGGCGCGATGAACCCGTACGAGGACGAGGTCGTGGCGATGCCCGATGCCTCGACGCTGCAGGTGCTGCCCTGGGACACCCGGTTCGCCTGGATGGCCGCGGACATGTCGTTCGGCGGCCGCGAGCCGTGGGCGCTGTGCCCGCGGTCCATCCTCAAGAAGCAGCTGGCGATCGCCGCCGACCAGGGGCTGCGGTTCAACCTCGGGGTGGAGACGGAGTTCTACGCCTTCCAGGAGGTCACCGACCCGACCGCCCCGTTGGTGCCGATGGCGAAGAGCGGGACCAACCGGCCCACTCCCGCCTACGACATCGAGTCGACGATGGACGCGATGCCGTTCCTGGACAAGATGGTCTCGGCGATGCAGACCCTCGGGTACGGGGTCTTCTCCTTCGACCACGAGGGCGGTGACGGGCAGTTCGAGTTCGACTTCGCCTACGACAACGCGCTGGCGATGGCGGACAAGATCACCCTGTTCCGGCTGATGGCGCGACAGATCGCCAAGCAGTGCGGGCTGACGGCGACGTTCATGCCCAAGCCGACGACCGGTGGCTGGGGCTCCGGGCACCACTACAACATGAGCCTCGAGGACCTCGAGACCGGCCAGAACCTGTTCCGCGACAGCGACGACCCGAGCGGGCAGGGTTGGAGCAAGACCGCCTACTCCTTCGTCGCCGGCATCATGAAGCACGCCCGGTCGCTTGCCGCGCTCGCGACGCCGACGGTCAACTCGTACAAGCGGCTGGCGCCCCGACTGGCGGACGGCTCGATCTCGTGGGCGCCGATGTTCGCGGCCTACGGCTACAACAACCGGTCCTGCATGCTGAGGCTGCCGGCCAACCGGCCGGCGGTGGAGAACCGCGGCGTGGACTCCGCGGCGAACACCTACCTCACCTCCGCGATGATGCTGGCCGCCGGGCTCGAGGGGATCGCCGAGTCGCTCGACCCCGGTGACCCGGTGTCCTCGGCCACCTATGACTGGACCGAGCGAACCGCGGGCGACCCTGCTCAAGCCGTGCCGCTGCCGCGTAACCTGCTGGAAGGCATCGAGGCGTTCGAGGCCGACCCGCTGGTGCACGAGGTCTTCGCACCCCAGTTCGTGAAGGAGTACGCCGAGATGCGACGGGCGGAGTGGGACGAGTACCACGCTCAGGTGACCGACTGGGAGCGCCGGCGTTACCTGCTCGATCTGTGACCTCTGAGCCTGGGCCGCTCGGCCCGCCCGCCGGCCTGGAGGTCCCCCGCTACGCGGGGCCGGACACGTTCGCCCGGCTGCCGCGGCTGGACCAGGTCGGCCGGGCGGCCGTCGCGATCCTCGGCGTGCCGTTCGACAGCGGGACGACCTACCGGCCGGGTGCGCGGTTCGGGCCGCAGGCGCTCCGGGCGGGGTCCAAGCTGCTCCGGCCGTTCCACCCGCAGCTCGACGTGCACCCGTGGGAGGTGCACCAGGTCGCCGACGCCGGTGACATCGGGGTCAACCCGTTCGACCTGCTCGAGGCGGTCGCGACGATCGAGGCGGCGGCCCGTTCCCTGCTGGGGCGGGCCGACCGGATCGTCACCCTCGGCGGCGACCACACCATCGCACTTCCGTTGCTGCGCGCCATGCACGCCCAGCACGGGCCGATCGCGCTGGTGCACTTCGACGCGCACCTGGACACCTGGGACACCTACTTCGGGGCCCCGTACACCCATGGCACGCCGTTCCGCCGGGCGACCGAGGAGGGCCTGCTCGCGTTGGAGTCGTCCGCCCACATCGGCATCCGCGGGCCGCTCTACGCGCAGAGCGACCTCGACTCCGACCGTGATCTCGGCTTTGCCGCGATCACCACGATGGAGGTCGCCCGGCTCGGTCCGGACGCCGCCGTCGACCGCATCCGCGAGCGGGTCGGGAACCTGCCGGTCTACCTGTCCGTCGACATCGACGTGCTCGACCCCGCGCATGCACCCGGCACCGGGACGCCGGAGCCGGGTGGGCTCACGACGCGCGAGCTGCAGATGATCCTGCGCGGGCTGGACGGCCTCAACCTCGTCGGCGGCGACGTCGTCGAGGTAGCGCCGGCCTACGACCACGCCGAGCTGACCGCCATCGCTGGGGCCAATGTCGCGTACGAGTTCCTGGGTCTGCTTGCCCTGCAGGCAAAGCGTGGTTGAGCTGGTCGACCTGTCGATCCCGCTCGACGCCTCGACCCAGGTCTATCCGGGCGACCCGGTCTTCCTCTGCTCACCGGCGGCAACCCTTGCGGTGGAGGGTTTTCACGTTCAGCAGATCTCGATGGGGTCGCAGACCGGGACCCACGTCGACGCACCCTGGCACTTCGCCGAGGACGGGCTGCGCATCGACGAGGTGCCGCTGTCCCGCTTCGTCTGCCGACTCGTGCTGGCTGACGTACGGGGCCTGCCGCCCCGCGCCGCGATCGGCTGGGACCGGCTGGCAGCGTTGCGGTCTGCGCTCGGGCCGGACGCCGCGCTGGTCCTGCACACCGGGTGGCCCGTGCACCGGGGCACCGACGCCTACTTCGACCACCCCTACCTCGATGCGGACGCCTGTGCTCGGGCGTTGGCGCTCGGCGTGCGGACGTTCGGCTTGGATGCTCCCAATCTCGACGAGACCCGGTTCGACCGGCCGGCCGCCGAGGGCTTCGCCTCGCATCGGCTCATCGCTGCCGTTGACGGGGTGATAGTCGAGAACCTTTGCCGGCTCGAGGATCTCGACGGGGACCCGTACCTGCTGAGCGTGCTGCCGTTGCGCCTGACCGGTGCCGACGGCGCCCCGTGCCGAGCGGTTGCCCTGCGGGTGTGAGACGAGCGGCCTCGACCGTCAGCGGCCATCCCAGTCCATCAGGACCCCGTAGACAGCGGCTGCGACGCGAAATCGTTGGCTGCGCACTGGTCAACCGTAACCAGCCCGAGCAATAGTTGCCGCATGGGCGTTCCGATGGCCTGACGACGACGGGGGAGCAGGGGTACGGGAACCGCGCCGCCCGCTGCCGACGAAGCCTTCGGACGTCATCGAGATGGAACTGCCGCAGTAGTCCCCGCTGC
>JAWWOM010000278.1:0-10695 GCA_033851655.1 Frankiales bacterium | reverse complement strand
CCAGGCGCCGTGCGATCGGTGACTTCGTCGCGGACATCCCTTTCCTGCCAAGGCATCCGACCCGCGCTGTGGTCGACGAGATCGCCGAGCGGCTGTCCGTCCTCGACGTGCCGACGCTGCTGGTGTGGGGACCCCGCGACCCGGTGTTCGGCGAGGCCTACCTCGAGGAGCTGCGCCGGCGGTTGCCCCACGCGGACGTGCATCGCTACCCCAAGGCGTCGCACCTGGTGATGGAGGACGCACCCGACTACGCGGCAACGGTGTGGCGCTGGGTCACCGACCGGCAGTCGGCACCGGGCAGGGCCGCGGGCGACCGCCCCCAGCTCTGGGCTGCTCTCGAGGACCGTGAGGAGGACGACTCCGCCGCAGTCGTCGAGGTCGGCGGCCGGGCCGTGTCCTGGCGGGTCTTCAACCGGCGGGTCGCCGAGGTCGCGGCGGGGCTGGTCGCCCGTGGGGTCCGGCCGGGTGACCGGGTGGCGTTGCTGGTGCCGCCGTCGGCCGACCTCGCCCTGTCCGTCTACGCGGTCTGGCGGGCCGGAGCCGTCATCGTCGTGGCCGACAAGGGCCTCGGGGTCCGCGGCATGGGCCGGGCGTTGCGCAGCGCCCGGGTCGACCACGTCATCGGCACCGCCGAAGGGCTCGCCGCTGCCCGGGCGATGCGGCTGCGCTGCCCCGGGCTCCGGATCTCCGCCGGCGCCCCCCACCGGTGGCTGGGGGCCTCGCTGTCCCTCGCCGACCTGGCCCGCGCCGGGCGGGACCGCACCGACCTGCTGCCGGAGCCCTCCGCCGAGGACGAGTGCGCTGTCGTCTTCACGTCGGGGGCGACCGGGCCGGCCAAGGGGGTCGTCTACCGGCACGGCCAGCTGCGGGCCCAGGTCGCCCTGATCAAGGCGACCTACGGTCTGACCGCCGAGGACCGGATCGTCGCTGCCTTCGCGCCCTTCGCGCTGTACGGCCCCGGTCTCGGCATCGGCTCTGCGGTGCCGGACATGGACGTGACGGCACCGGGGACGCTGACCGCCGTACGGCTGGCCGAGGCCGTCGCGGCGATCGACGCCACCGTCGTCTTCGCGTCGCCGGCTGCGCTGCGCAACGTGCTCGCTACCGCAGGCGCCCTGACCGCCGAGCACCGCAAGGCGCTCTGGCGGGTACGGCTGCTGATGTCGGCGGGGGCGCCGGTGCCGGCGTCCCTGCTGCACCGGCTGTCCGGCATCATGCCGGCCGCTCACGCGCACACCCCGTACGGGATGACCGAGGCGCTGCCGGTCACGGACATCTCGCTGGCCCAGATCGACGCCGCCGGCCCCGGTGAGGGCATCTGCGTGGGCCGGCCGCTGCCTGGCGTCGACGTCGCGGTCAGCCCACTGTCCGCGCTGGGTGACGCTGACGGTGCGCTGACCGATGAGCCGGGTGTGCTCGGCGAGATCGCCGTACGGGCAGAGCATGTCAAGGATCGCTACGACGCACTGTGGGTGATCGAGCAGGCCAGCTCACGTGATCTCGGCTGGCACCGTACGGGCGATCTGGGCCACCTCGACGAGCGCGGCCGGCTGTGGGTCGAAGGCCGGCTCGTGCACGTCATCGCCGCGGCGTCCGGCGTCGTCACGCCGGTCGGCGTCGAGCAGCGGGTCGAGCTGCTGGCGGGCGTCCAGCAGGCGGCAGCCGTCGGGGTCGGGCCCCCCGGCACCGCCCAGGTCGTCGTGGTCGTCGTCGGACCCCGGCAGCGGGGGGCGCTGGCGTCCCTCGAGCTGACCGACGCCGTACGGGCGGCCTGCGCGGTGCCGGTCGCCGCCGTTCTGGTCAGGGACGCGTTGCCGGTCGACATCCGGCACCAGTCCAAGATCGACCGGCAGGCGGTCTCGCGGTGGGCGGCCGGGGTGCTGGCGGGGGCGAGGCCGTGAAGGTGCTGGTCACCGGCGCCAGCGGGATGCTCGGCCGGGCCGTGGCCCAGGCCCTGCTCGACCGCGGCGACCAGGTGACGGTGCTCCAACGCCGGCCGTCCGGCCTCGACTGCCGTGAGCAGCTCGGTGACGTCGCCGACGCCGGCGTCGTCGCCGCGGCCGCCGCCGGCCAGCAGGTCGTGCTGCACCTGGCCGCCAAGGTCGATGTCGTGGGGCCGTGGGAGGACTACCGGCTGGCCAACGTCGTCGGGACCCGCAACGTCGTCACGGCCTGCGTGACCGCCGGGGTGCACCGGATGGTGCAGGTCTCCTCGCCATCGGTCGCCCACGCCGGTGACTCCCTGGTCGGCGTCGGCGCCGAACCGGCCGACGTCGCTGCGGCGCACGGTCACTACGCCCGGTCCAAGGCCGTGGCGGAGCGGTTGGCGTTGTCCGCCGACTCGCCGTCCCTCGCGGTGCTGGCGATCCGGCCGCACCTGGTCTGGGGTCCTGGCGACACCCAGCTGGTCGGCCGCATCATCGAGCGGGCGAGCGCCGGCCGGCTGCCCCTGATCGGTACGGGGTCCGCCCTGATCGACACGACCTACGTCGACAACGCGGTGACCGCGCTGCTCGCCGCGGTCGACGCCCCCGCGCACGGCGAGGCGCTGGTCGTCTCCAACGGCGAGCCGCGGCCGGTGGCCGAGATCCTGGCCCGGTTGTGCCAGGCCGCCGGCGTACCCGGGCCGCGAGGGCACCTGCCGTTGCCGGTCGCCGCCTGCGCCGGCTCGGTCATCGAGGCCGGCTGGCGGCTGCTGCGCCGGCGGGACACCCCGCCGATGACCCGGTTCCTCGCCGAGCAGCTGGCGACAGCGCACTGGTTCGACCAGCGGCGCACCCGCGAGGCGCTCGACTGGGCGCCGGCGGTCAGCCTGGACGAGGGCTTCGCCGCGCTGACGGCCTGGTTCGCCATGGGCACGCGCCGAACGTAGGCAGGCTCCGCGGCCGGAACGCTCCTCCCCCGCCGCGTGCCCGACGAGTCAGGGCGTGAGGACGACCTTGCCGCCGGAGTGGCCGCTGTCCACCAGCTCGTGCGCCTTGGCCGCCTCGTCGAACGGCAGCACCGCCCCGATGGTCGTCCGCAGCTCACCCGAGGCGAGCATCCGGGCGAGGACGTCGAGGTCGACCCCGGACCGGTCGCTGGACGAGGTGAAGGTGATGCCGAGGCCGCGTGCAGCCGGGTCGGCGATGGTGACGATCCGGTCGGTGCCGCCGCGCAGCTCGATCGAGTCGGGCAGCGCGCCCTTGCCGGCCGTATCGAACACCGCATCGACCCCGTTGGGCGCCAGGGACCTGACCCGCTCGACCAGACCCTCGCCGTACGTCGTCGGAGTCGCGCCGAGGGACCGCACCAGCTCCTGGTTGGCGGCGCTCGCCGTGCCGATCACCCGCACGCCCTGCGCGACCGCGAACTGGGTGGCCAGCTGACCGACGGCGCCGCTGGCGCCGTGGATCAGCAGCGTCTCGCCCCGCTCGAGGCCGAGCAGCGTGAGCCCGCGCTGCGAGGTCTCGGCGGCGACCGGCAGCGTCACGGCTGAGGTGAACTCGAGCGTGTCCGGAACTGCTCCGTACGTCGTCGACAGGGACAGCTCGGCGTAGGAGCCCGCAGGCCCGTCCGCCCAGCCGTAGACCCGGTCGCCGACGGCCGTCCCGGTGACGCCGTCGCCCAGGGCATCGACCACCCCGGCCAGCTCGAGACCCAGGATCGCCGGCAGCGGGGTGGGGAAGAACGCCTCGGTCGCACCGGACCGGACCTTGCCGTCGAACGGGTTGACGCCGGCCGCCTGCACCATGACCCGGATCTGCCCGGTCGCCGGCTCCGGTGCCGGCACCTCAGCCACGTGCAGCCTGTCGGGGCCGCCGAACTCTTCGAGGATGACCGCCTTCATGCCGTGCCTCCCAGCGTCGGGTTGTCGGGGTGTTGACCGGGCGGTCCGGCCGGAGAGCTGACCGGACCGCCCGTACGGGAACCGGTCAGAGGAAGCCGTTGGCCTGGTCCCAGGCCTTGGCGACCGCCTGGGGGTCCATCTTCTTGCCCTGCACCTGGTCGTCCAGCTTGGCCAGCTCGAGGGTGGTGAGCTTGGCCGAGACGGCGTTGGAGGCGCTGGTGATGACGGCGGTGACCTTGGACGTGGCGACCACCGGCACGATGTTCTGCGCCGCGAACACGTTCTTGTCGTCCTGGAGCGAGACGAAGCCGTTCTCGACGATCGACGGGTTGGTCGAGAAGATGTCCGCCGCGTCGACGCTGCCGTTCTTGAGCGCGGTCTCGGTGATCAGGCCGCTGGCGGCCAGTGGGGTGAACTTGCCGAACTTGAGGCCGTAGACCTTGAGGAACCCGGGAACGCCGTCAGCGCGGGTCGCCATGTTCGGCGGGGCGCCGAAGGTGAGCTTGCCGGCCACCGGCACCAGCGAGGAGATGGTGGTCAGCTTGTACTTGGCGGCCGTGGCCTTGGTCACCGTGATCGTGTCCGCGTCCTGGGCCGGGGCGTAGGCCAACGGCGTGAGGTTGATCTTGGCAGCCGCCGGCTTGAGCGCCGTGGCGACGTCGGCCGGGCTCTTGGCCGTGGCCGCCGGGTCGAGGAAGTCCAGGAGCGAGCCGCTGTAGTCCGGGATGTAGCTGATCGAACCGTCCTTGAGCGCCGCGATGTAGGCGGCCCGCTCGCCGATGTTGACCTTGTAGGACACCTTGACGCCCTTGGCGGCGAGGGCGTCGCCGTAGACGTAGGCCAGGAGCGTGCTCTCGGAGAAGTCGGCCGAGCCGACGACCACCGAGCCTGGGTCGCCGCCGCCCGCAGCGGCTGATCCGGTAGCGGAGCCGCCGGCCGAGGTGGCGGCAGCAGTGGAGCCGGTTGCGGCACCGGCGCTCGGCGCCGACGAGGTCGCGACGGCCGCGCCCGAGGAGGTGGACCCGGCGGAGGGGCTGGAGCTGCCGCCGCAGGCAGCGGTCAGCAGGGCGACCGACGCGGTCGCTGTGGCGAGCAGGAACTTGCTCTTCATTGTTCTCCCTTTGGTGTGGAGCTCGAGTTGCCCGGCTTGGGGACGTTCACGGTCCGGCAGTGGCGTCGCCCACCAGTGCTGTCACCGGACCACGCGTGGGTGTTCTGCGGGAGCGCCGCCCGGACAGGCCGGGAGACACGATGAGTCGCTGCACGCCGCCGAGCAGGAGGTCGACCAGCACGGCCAGCGCCGCCACGAGGATGCCGGCGGAGACCATCACCGGATAGCCGTACCTGGGGTCGGTGATGCTCTGGTCGCCGCTGTAGATCAGGCTGCCCAGACCGCCGAGCAGCGGCACGTAGGCGGCGATGGTGGCGGTGGCGATCACCTGCAGGGTCGCGCTGCGGACCCCGGACATGATCAGCGGCAGCGCGCAGGGGAGCTCGACCTTGCGGACGACCTCGCCGCCGGTCATGCCCATGCCGCGCGCGGCGTCGCGCACCTCGGGGTCGACGTTCTGCACGCCGGCGTAGGCGTTGGTGAGGATCGGCGGGATGGCGAGCAGGATCAGCACGATGATCAGCGGCACGAAGTACGGGAATCCCCCGCGCTGGACCAGGCCGGGGATCGCCGACGTCGTGTGGATCTTGGGCGAGAGCCAGACGACGAGCAGCAGCAGCAGGCCGAGGACCGGCACGGCCCTGGCGGCGTTGGCCACGCCGCCGACCGCAGCGGACCCCCGGCCGGTGTGCCCGATCGCCAGGCCCAGCGGCAGCGCGATCAGCAACGCGACCACAACGGCGATGGCGGTGTAGGTCAGCTGTTGCTGGACGAGGGTGGGGATGCCGTTGGAACCCTTCCAGTTGGTCGGGTCGTTGAGCCAGGTCGGTACGTGGCTCAGGCTCGGCAGCCCCGTACCGTCGGCCAGGATCCGGGTCGTCATCGGGCAGTCACCGCCCGCTGCCAGGGCGTGAGCAGCCGGATCCCGAGCAGCACCAGCCCGTCGAAGACGAGTGCCAGCAGCACGAACAGGATCAAGGCCAGGACGATGGGGTGCAGGTCGGAGTTCTGGTTGCCCTCGATGAACAACGAGCCCAGCTGGGCCACCCCGATGGTTGAGGCCACCGAGACCAGGCTGACGTTGGACACCGCAGCGACCCGGATGCCGGCGCCGAGCACCGGCACCGCGATCGGCAGCTGGACGCTGAAGAGCCGTTGCCTGGTCGTGAAACCCATCGCGGCTGCGGCCGACATGGCGTCACCGGACACCGAGCCGAAGGCGTCGGCGCTGACCCGGACCATCAGGGCGAAGGTGTAGACCGTCAGCGCGATCGCGACGTTCTCGGGCGCCAGGATCTTGGTGCCGATCAGGCCCGGCATGGACACGAACAGCACGATCGACGGGATCGTGTAGAGGATGCCGGCGGTCGTGATCAGCGGCAGGTAGAGCCACCGGGTCCGGCTCGCCCACCAACCCACCGGCAGCGCGATCAGGGTGCCGATGAGCAACGGCAGGGCCGCGAGCCAGACGGTGGTCCAGGTCTCCTGGCCGATCTGGCTCTGGTGGTTCTGGAAGTAGCTCCAGACCTGGCTCATGGCCCGGCCCCCGCGGCCGCGGCGGCGCTGCGCTCCTGCCGGATCTTGGTCAGCACCTTCTCGGCGGTGATGGTCCCGGCCAGCCGGCCGTCGGCGTCGACGACCACGCCCCATCCGCTGGGGGAGGACAGCGCCGCGTCCAGGACCTCGCGCAGCGATCCGCCCTCGTGGGCCAGGGTCCCGCCGAGGTTGAGCAGGTCCGGCGTGATCTGGCCCTTGAGCTGCTCGTCGGTCAGCTCGAGGGTGTTGATCCAGCCCTGGGGGAGGTCGTCGTCGTCGACGACGAGGAGCCAGCCGTCCGCCGTGCTGCCGCGTACGGCAGTCAGGTCCGTGCCGAGTCTGGCTGCCGCTCCCTTGTCCAGGTCGAGAGTGCCGGCGGTGGTGAAGCCCAGCGCCCGGTAGCCCCGGTCGCGGCCGACGAACGCGGCGACGAACGGGTCGGCGGGACGCGCCAGCAGCTCGGCAGGGGAGGCCATCTGGGCCAGCCTGCCGCCGACGCGCAGCACGGCGACCTGGTCACCGAGCTTGATCGCCTCGTCGATGTCATGGGTGACGAAGACGATCGTCTTGCCGAGGTCCTGCTGGAGCCGGAGGAACTCGTTCTGCAGCTGCTCGCGGACGATCGGGTCGACCGCGCTGAACGGCTCGTCCATCAGCATCACCGGCGGGTCCGCCGCCAGGGCGCGGGCGACTCCGACCCGCTGCTGCTGGCCGCCGGAGAGCTGGGCCGGGTAGCGCGTGGCGAACGCAGGGTCGAGGCCGACCCGCTCGAGCAGCTCCATCGCGCCCTTGCGGGCCTCGCGCTTGTCCCGGCCGAGCAGGAACGGGACGGTCGCGACGTTGTCCAGGATCGTGCGGTGCGGGAACAGGCCGGCGTGCTGGATCACGTACCCGATGCCCCGCCGCAGCTCCGACGACGACCCCTTGGCGGTGTCGACGTCGTCGATCCAGATCGTGCCGCTGCTCGGCTCGATCATCCGGTTGATCATGCGCAGGGACGTGGTCTTGCCACAGCCGGACGGGCCGACGAAGACGGTGATCTGGCCTGAGGGGGCGACGAGGGACAGGTTGTCGACCGCCACCGGGCCGTCGGCGTCGTATCTCTTGGTCACGGACTCGAAGCGGATCATCCTGGGGCTACCTCGTCGTCGTGGGATCGACCGGGATTCAGGGTGGTCATGCGGACACCTCCGCATCGGTGCCGGAGCGCGGTGACAGGGCGCGTGCCTCTCGACTGACGATCATGCCAACGTCGTACAGCCGATTTTCATCCAGACGGTACGACGGCCCCACGACACAACCGGCACCCGCCGGCGCAGCGTCGCCACCGGCAGAGGCTCGGGTGCCTGCCCGGTGAACGGGTGCGGCAATCGCTGGGACGTCCACCTCCACCGCCGAGCGCCGGTCGACGAGCGTAGACAGCCCCCATCACCTCGTCCGTCGTCGCGGCTGCAAGAGCCGAATCCTAGTAAACCAGTGTTACTACTAGGTAAAACATACTTGGCGTTCTCCGGCAAGGCGCCAGACTGGTGTGGCTCATGACGAGCTGCGAACGAGAAGTGGGTGGGGCTGATGCGTCCGCACGTCTCGCTGGACGGCCGGGAGCGGCTGACGGTCCCCGACATCGCCGCCGTCGCGGCCGGAACCGCAGGGATCTCGGTCACCGACGCTGTCCTGGACGAGGTGCGCCGGACCCGCGCCACGGCGACGGTGCTGGCAGCACAACGGCCGGTCTACGGGCGCAGCACCGGAGTCGGCGCAAACAAGGGCGTCGAGATCACCGACCGGGCGCACCATGCGACTGCCGTGCTGCGCAGCCACGCCACCAGCGCCGGCGAGCTGCGGGAGCCCCGGCGGGTCCGGGCGATGCTGGCGGTGCGCTGCGCCCAGCTGGCCGCAGCCGGCAGCGGGGTCGCGCCCGAGGTCATCGAAGCGCTGGTGGCGATGATCGAGGCCGAGGTGCTGCCGCCCGTACGGGAGTACGGCAGCATCGGCACCGGTGACCTCTCCGCGCTGGCGACCACGGCGCTGGCGCTGACCGGCGAGCTGGAGCCGGCCCCGCCGCTGCTCGTCACGTTCGACGAGCACGATGCACTCGCCTTCATCAGCAGCAACGCTGCCACGATCGGTGACGCCGGGCTGGCGGCTGCCGGGCTGACGATGCTGGCGCAGGCAGCGCTGGTGGTCGCCGCGCTCACCTCCGCCGCCGTGGACGGCAACGCCGAAGCCTGGTCGGTGCCGGTCGAGTCCGTGACCCCCTTCCCCGGGGCCCGCGAGGTCTGCCGGACCATGCGCCGGCTGACCGCCGACGCTGCTGCGCCCACCCGGATCCAGGACCCGTTCGGGCTGCGTGCGCTGCCACAGGTGCACGGTGTCCTGCTGGATGCGCTCGCCGGCCTCACCTCGACGGTCGAGGCGCTGGCCAACGCCGCGGCTGAGAACCCGGTGTTCAGCGCCGAACCGGCGCTGGTCGCCCACAACGGCGGGTTCCACGTCGCCTACCTGGCGACGGCGCTGGACACGATGCGCTCGGCGCTGGCCCAGGCCGCGCAGCTCGGCCAGGCCAGGCTGGCCAACCTGGTCGACCCGGCGCTCACCGGTCTGACGCCGTTCCTCGCCGCCGAGCCGGGCGGCTCGGGCGTGATGGTCCTCGAGTACGTGGCCGCGTCAGCCCTCGCCGAGCTCAGGGCTGCGGCGACGCCAACGGCCGTGCAGTCGGTGTCCATCTCGCGGGGCGCCGAGGACGATGCCAGCTTCGCCGCTCTCGGTGCCTCGCTGGCGCTGCGCGGCGTCGGTGCCTACCGGACCGTGGTGGCCTGCGAGCTGGTGGCCGCCGTACGGGCCCTGCGGATGCGGGGCCGCGAGCTGTCACCGCCGTACGCCGACCTGCCCGCCGGCCTGGACGACCGCGACCTCACCGGTGACCTCGAGCTGGCGGCCCGGCTGTTGCCGCTGCTCGGGGCTCAGCCGGCCGAAAGCTCCAGCGGGCGCAGCTCCTCGGCATAGCTGACCGCCGTGCGCCGGAGCAGGCCGCCCTCGGTGATGGCGTACTGGCCGAGCCGCCACAACGGCGGTGAGTAGGCGTGGATGGTGACGCTGCCGTCGTGCACGGTGCTCAACCGGTGGATGTGGTCGGGCCCGAACGAGAACGTGGTGCCCTCGTGCATCTCACTGACCAGGTGCTCGCCGGAGAAGCGCGGGTTGGACTCGGCGATCGCGCCGCGGACCACCCGTACGGCACCCGAGGAGCTGTCGTGGTCGTGCCAGCCGGTGTCGTTCTCCTCGACCCAGCACAGCACCCAGACGTCGACGTGCTCGTCGCGGTAGAGCGACTCGTAGTGCCGGTCCCCGGCGGCGAAGACGACGTGCTGCTCCCACAGCTCGGGCTCGGCGGCGAGATCGTCGACCAGCCCGCGCAGCTCCTGCTGGTCGAGGGTACGGGCGGGGAGCACGTTCCATTCCATGTCATGCGCCTTTCGAGCTGAGCAGCCGCTGCGGGTTGACGCTGCGGATGGCGTGCGTGAGTGCGCTGCCGACGTCGCCGTTGAACGGTGCAGCGTAGGGACGGTCCGAACCGAGGACGACGGCATCGACGCCGACGGCACGCACGATGGAGTCGATCGCGGTGACGCCGTAGGACGAGGTGTCGAGGTAGACGCGGCGGTCGACCGGACGGCGCTCACCCCCGCGGGCTGCGTACCGCTCGAGGTGTGCGGGTGCCAGCCCGGCCAGCATCGCGAAGCAGACCCGCAGGTCGGGGAACAGGCTGCGGCCGGCGACGGCGAAGGCGTACCACGCCGCGTGCATCTGGGAGACGTACGGGACCAGGGCCGGCCACCAGGCGACGCTCTGCGCGCCCTCGGCCGTGCCGGCCGCACCTGGGTGCACGAACAGCGGCTTGTCGTGCTGCTGGAGCAGCTCGAGCAGCGGGCCGCAGCGTTCGAGGGCCGCCGGCGTGGCCATGGCGGTCGCCGGCAGCTGGAGCCCGATGCAGCCCGCATCGAGCTCCTTGGCCAGCCGGCCCGGCTCGAGGTCGGTGAGGCAGGCGGCGGCCCAGGACGCGAACCGGTCCGGCAGCTCGCCCGCACCCTGGTGGTAGGCCTCGAGCAGCGGGTTGGCCTGCTCGGGCGGCAGCATCTCGATGCCGAGCGGGCTGGACATCGAGACCAGCGCGAGGTCGAAGCCGTCGTCGGCCAGCAACGCTTCGCGCAGCGCGACA
>JAWWOM010000275.1:0-8258 GCA_033851655.1 Frankiales bacterium | reverse complement strand
CCGGCGAAGATGAACGAGCCGCCGGGACGCTTGGGGTCCTTGAGACCGGCCCGGGTGCGGCGGATCGCCTGGGAGACCGCCTTGACGGCGTCCTCCTGGCCGATGATCCGCTTGTGCAGCTCGTCCTCCATGCGGAGCAGACGCGCGGTCTCCTCCTCGGTCAGCTTGAACACCGGGATGCCGGTCCAGGTCGCGAGGACCTCGGCGATCTCCTCGTCGGTGACCTCGGCGACGACGTCCATGTCGCCGGCCTTCCACTCCTTCTCGCGCTGGGCCTTCTCGGCCAGCAGCTGCTTCTCCTTGTCGCGGAGGTTGGCAGCCTTCTCGAAGTCCTGGGCGTCGATCGCCGACTCCTTGTCGCGGCGCACCTGGGCGATCCGCTCGTCGTACTCGCGCAGGTCCGGCGGCGCGGTCATCCGGCGGATGCGCATCCGGGAGCCGGCCTCGTCGATCAGGTCGATCGCCTTGTCCGGCAGGAACCGGTCACTGATGTAGCGGTCGGCCAGGGTGGCCGCAGCGACCAGCGCCGAGTCGGTGATGGAGACCCGGTGGTGCGCCTCGTACCGGTCGCGCAGGCCCTTGAGGATCTCGATGGTGTGCGCCAGCGACGGCTCGCCGACCTGGATCGGCTGGAACCGGCGCTCGAGCGCAGCGTCCTTCTCGAGGTGCTTGCGGTACTCGTCGAGGGTGGTCGCGCCGATGGTCTGGAGCTCACCCCTGGCCAGCATCGGCTTGAGGATCGAGGCCGCGTCGATCGCACCCTCAGCGGCTCCGGCCCCGACGAGGGTGTGGATCTCGTCGATGAACAGGATGATGTCGCCTCTGGTACGGATCTCCTTGAGGACCTTCTTGAGCCGCTCCTCGAAGTCACCGCGGTAGCGGCTGCCGGCGACCAGCGCGCCGAGGTCGAGGGTGTAGAGCTGCTTGTCCTTGAGCGTCTCCGGGACCTCGCCCTTGATGATCGCCTGGGCCAGGCCCTCGACGACAGCGGTCTTGCCCACGCCGGGCTCGCCGATCAGGACCGGGTTGTTCTTGGTACGGCGGGAGAGCACCTGCATGACCCGCTCGATCTCTTTCTCGCGCCCGATGACCGGGTCGAGCTTGCTCTCCCTGGCGGCCTGCGTGAGGTTGCGGCCGAACTGGTCGAGCACGAGAGAGGTGGAGGGGGTGCCCTCTGCTGGGCCACCGGCGGCCGCGGCTTCCTTGCCCTGGTAGCCGCTGAGCAGCTGGATCACCTGCTGGCGGACCCGGTTGAGGTCGGCGCCGAGCTTGACCAGCACCTGGGCGGCGACGCCCTCACCCTCGCGGATCAGGCCGAGCAGGATGTGCTCGGTGCCGATGTAGTTGTGGCCGAGCTGCAGCGCCTCGCGCAGGCTCAGCTCGAGGACCTTCTTGGCTCGAGGCGTGAACGGAATGTGCCCGCTCGGCGCCTGCTGACCCTGGCCGATGATCTCCTCGACCTGCTGGCGGACACCCTCGAGCGATATGCCGAGGCTTTCCAGCGCCTTGGCGGCGACGCCTTCGCCCTCGTGGATCAGGCCGAGCAGGATGTGCTCGGTCCCGATGTAGTTGTGGTTGAGCATCCTGGCCTCTTCTTGAGCCAGGACGACAACCCGACGGGCGCGGTCGGTGAACCTCTCGAACATGATCGCTCCTTACAGAGCGGAGGTCGGGGACTGTTGATCCCCTTCCGTCCGCATGCTAGCCCTGCCAAGTCGAACGCGTGGTGCGGATGAGCCGACCCGGGACCGCAGGATCCCGTGCCGTTGCCTGCTTTACTACCTCGTGTACGTGTGCCGCATACCTCGGCGTTCAGCAGACGGACCTGAGCGCCTGAGCCAAACTTACGCCTTGCACCCAGCCGGCTGCTGTACGCATCCCAACTTGCCACGCGAGGATCGGATTCCCCACCGCAAACCGTTCGCCTCACAGCGAACATCGGCTCACCCGACCTGGCCGTTTCTCCTAGAGTGTGCGCGGGACGCCGGGAGGGTGCGATGGCGCAGCTGCGCAAGAGCGGGTCGCGGGTGCTCGAGGTCACCTTGACGGGGGACACCGTACGGGCTGTCACTGGCGCCATGGTGGCCTACGACGGGCAGGTCACCTTCAAGAACGCCGGCCTCGGCGGCGGTGACGGGCTCAAGGGCGCCTTCAAGCGCAAGCTCTCCGGCGAGAGCATGTCGATGATGGAGTGCACCGGCACCGGCGTGGTCTACCTCGCCCAGAACGCGACCGAGGTCGAGCTGATCGAGCTGGCCGGCGACACCCTGCAGGTGGAGTCCTCGGCCCTGCTCGCCGTCGAGAGCGGGCTCAAGACCGACGTCACGTTCACCGGGCTGCGCGGCGCGTCCAGCGGCCAGGGGCTGTTCACCACCACGGTCACGGGCCACGGCACCGTCGCCATCCTCTCCGACGGCCCGGCCATCGTCCTCGAGGTGTCGCCGCAGTGGCCGCTCGTCGTCGACCCGGACGCCTACGTGGCCTCGCGCGGCCAGCTGTCCCAGTCCTTCGTGACCGACGTGAGCTGGAAGACGTTCACGGGTGAGGGCTCGGGCGAGGCCTACAGCCTGCGCTTCGACGGCACCGGCGTCGTCTACATCCAGCCGGCGGAGCGCTGATGCCCGACTTCGTGCAGGTCAACAGCAAGGTGGTCACGGCCCAGGTCCGTCCCGGTCAGCAGGTGATCGCGCGACGCGGCGCGATGCTCGCCTACTCCGGCAAGGTGGCCTTCTCCCCCATCGCCGGCGCCCAGGGCATGGGCGGGCTGGTCGGGCACGCGCTGGCCCACGAGAACGCCTCGACGATGCTGGCCGACGGCGAGGGCACCATCCACTACGGGTTCCGCGGGCTGCACACCAGCGTCGTCGTCCTCGACCCGGCCAGCCCGATGAGCGTCGAGTCCGACCGGCTGCTGGCCTACGACGCGACCCTGCAGTCCTCCGTCGTGTTCCTCGGCCAGCAGGGCGGCATCAAGGGCGCCGTACGGGGGGCGGTGACCGGCCAGGGGCTGTTCACGACCCAGCTCGCCGGGTCCGGATGCGTCGCGATCCTGGCCCACGGCGGGACCATCGCGCTGCCGGTCAGCCCCGACAAGGCGGTCATGGTCGACCCGCAGGCGTACGTCGCGCACACGGGCCCGCTGCTGGTCGAGGTGACCGCGAGCGTCGGCTGGCGCGACGCGGTCGGCCGTGGCTCGGGCGAGGCCATCCAGCTCAGGTGCACCGGCTCGGGAACGGTCTACGTACAGGCCTCAGAGCAGAAGATCTAGGAGTCAGCCGATGACCGACCCACTGAACCCGCAGACGCTGCCGGTCGACGACAACATCAACCCCTACTCGTTCTGCATCGACCTGCACGGTGACTGGTTCATGCAGAAGGGCGCGATGATCGCCTACTACGGCCAGATGCGCTTCGAGTCGCTGTCGGCCTACGCGACGGTCGCGTCGTTCGTCGCGGCCCGGTTCTCCTCGCCGCTGTACGTCCAGGACTGGGTGGTGGCGACCGGGCAGGGCAAGCTGGTGCTCGGCGACCGCGGGTTCGACATCAACTCCTACGACCTCGGCGACGGCAACCTGACCATCCGGGCTGCCAACCTGCTGGCGTTCGAGACGACGCTGGACCTCAAGCAGTCGATCGTGCCGGGGTTCGTGACCCTGCTCGGCACGGGCAAGTTCCTCGCCTCGTCCAACGGGCCGGTCATCTTCCTCGAGCCGCCGGTGCGGGTCGATCCGCAGGCCCTGGTCGGCTGGGCCGACTGCCCCAGCCCGTCCCACCACTACGACACGAACTGGATGCACGGGTTCCTCGGTGCGCTGCAGGGCCACTTCGGTCGCGAGTCCGGCGAGGAGCGGCAGTACGACTTCACCGGCGCCGGGACCGTGCTGCTGCAGTCCAGCGAGAAGCAGCGCGCGGACCCCAGCGCGCTGAGGCTGGTCCAGGCGGAGGCGGAGCAGCTGGCGCCGGCGCAGATGCAACAGCTCGGGACGACATTGATCGCCCGGGCGGCGGCCGAGCAACGCTGACCCGGCGACCCCGCCAGGTGGCGGGACACGCCGCGCGACACGCCAATGCTCTCGCCACTTGGCGGGGTTTTGGGGGGGAGGGGGCTGGGGGGACGGCAGAACCTCCCGGCAGACAATCCCGCCGGGAGGTTCTGGTCATGAACGCGTCGTTGAATGCGTCACCGCTAGTGGGCGGCTTGGTACTCCGCGACAATCGTGGCCGGGATGCGGCCGCGCTCGTTGACAGCCAGGCCCTGGCTCTTGGCCCATGCGCGGATGTCGCCGGCGCGCTGACGGTCCGAACCGGACGCGGGCCGGGCGGCAGCGGCCGGGCGGGCTGCGACGCGACGGCCACCGGAACGGGCCCCGCCGATGCGGCGACCCGCCCCGACATAGGGAGCAACGGCGTCGCGGAGCTCTGCGGCGTGGTCGTCGCAGACATCGATCTCGTAGTTGGTGCCGTCGAGGGAGAACGAAATGGTTTCGGTGCCTGGGGTCGTGTCGTCGTCGTGGACGTCACAGACCAGAAGCACCTGTACGCGTTGCGCCATTGTGGGCGTACCTTTCAGCGGTTGGTGTTTCGAGATGCCAATACCGTAATGCTCCGGAAGCCTGATGGCAAAAGCCCGCACCGAATGACCCGCCGAAATCTCGCGCTGCCGGCCGCTTTGGCCGATCCGGGAGCGGCCAATCCGAGGGAAAGCGCCTGCCCGGCTACTCGGGCTTGACCAGCGGAAACAGGATTGTCTCGCGGATGCTGGCACCGGTGAGCAGCATCAGCAGACGGTCGATGCCCATTCCCATTCCGCCCGACGGCGGCATGGCGTATTCGAGGGCGCGCAGGAAGTCCTCGTCCACCGCCATCGCCTCGACGTCTCCCCCCGCGGCCAGCAAGGACTGCTCGGTGAGCCGGCGGCGTTGCTCGACCGGGTCGACCAGCTCGGAGTAGGCGGTCCCGATCTCCTTGCCGAAGGCGACGAGGTCCCAACGCTCGGCGAGCCGCGAATCGTTCCTGTGCTGCCGGGTCAGTGGACTCACCTCCGTCGGGAAGTCGCGATAGAAGGTCGGTTCGCCGGTGCCGTGCTCGAGCAGGTGCTCGTACAGCTCCAGCACGACCTGTCCCCGGCCCCACGTCGGGTCGAGCTGGACACCGATCCGGGCAGACAGCCGACGGAGCTCGTCGAGGCTGGTATCCGGCCCGATCTCCTCGCCGACCTTTTCCGAAAGACCACCGTAAACGGTGACGGAACGCCACATACCCCCGAGGTCGTGCTCGGTGCCGTCGGCATGGGTCACCACGGTGGAGCCAAAAGCGGCGGTGGCCGCCTCCTGGATCAGCTCGCGGGTCAACGTCTGCATCTGGTCGTAGTCGCCATAGGCCTGATAGGCCTCCAGCATGGTGAACTCCGGGTTGTGCGACGCGTCCACGCCCTCGTTCCGGAAGTTGCGGTTGATCTCGAAGACACGCTCGACCCCGCCGACCGCGAGCCGCTTGAGAAACAGCTCAGGGGCGATCCGCAGGTAGAGGTCCATGTTGTAGGCGTTGATATGAGTCCGGAACGGCCGGGCATTCGCCCCGCCATGCACCACCTGGAGCATCGGCGTCTCGACCTCGACGTAGTCGCGCGACACCAGCGAATCGCGCACTGCGCGCACCGCGGCGCTGCGTACCTTGAGCATCCGGCGTGCGTCCGGGTTGACGATGAGGTCGACATAGCGCATCCGGACCCGCTGCTCGGTCCCCAGGCCCTTGTGCTTCTCCGGCAGCGGCCGGAGCGACTTCGCCGTCATGGCCCAGCTGTCGGCCAGCACGGACAGCTCACCCCGACGCGAGGTGATGACCTCGCCGGTCACGCCGACGTGGTCGCCGAGGTCGACGAACGCCTTCCACCGGGCGAGCGACTCCTGACCCAGCTTGTCCAGGCTGAGCATCACCTGGACGTCGCCGGTGCCGTCGCGCAACGTGGCGAAGGAGAGCTTGCCGCCGACCCGGTTGAGCATCACCCGACCGGTGATCCCGACGACGTCGCCGGTCTCGGCATCCGGCTCGAGGTCGGCGTACTTGGCCCGCAGCGGCTCGATCTCGGTGGTCCGGTCGAAGCCCAGCGGATAGGGGTCGAGGCCGGCCTCGCGCATCCGGTCGAGCTTTTCCCGGCGCACCCGTACCTGCTCGGGCAGGTCGTCGAAGTCCTCGGTCGGCTGGTCGTCGGCGGGCGGCAGGTCATCGTCGGTGGTCACGGCGCACATTGTCGCAGCAGCCGCCCGGGTCGGACCGTCGAACCCGGTGGCCGGCCCGGCCAGGTGGTCACCGGCGGGCCCCGAGCGAGCGGGTCAGTGCTGCCATGCCACGTGACACGTGCGCCTTCACCGCACCGGCGGAGATTCCCATGGCGTCGGCCACCTCTTGCTCACGGAGGTCCAGCCAGTAGCGCAGGACCAGCGCCTGCCGCTGCCGCTCCGGCAGCCCGCGCAGCGCCGCCACGACCTCGCGCCGGTCCTCCCGCAGCACGGCCTCGGCCTCCGCGGACGACGCGTACGGGGCCGACCACTCGGTGTGGCGGCGCACCACGTCGAGGTGCCGCAGCCGCATGCGGACGAGGTTGCACACCACGGAGCGGAGGTAGGCAGGCGCCGCATCGGGCGTGCGCAACCGGGCCCAGCGCCGGTGCAGCTCGCAGAACGCCTCAGCCACGATGTCCTCGTCGTCCGGCCCGGCGCCGAGCATCAGGGCCAGCTTGAGCAGCTGACCGTGATAGCGGTCGAACAGCAGGGTGAGCGCTGCCTCCCGCTCCAGGTCGCGCAGGTCGATGCCGGTTGCCTGCGGAGCGCTCACGACCACCTCACCCTCACCGACTCCCGCTGTCATGCCTCATCTGCCGCCGGGCCATGCCTCGCTGCCGGACCTATCCGCACGGCTGCGGGATTTTGCGGAGCCGCGGGGTAAACCCGCATCCCCCTTCGCGCAACTGGGTAGCCGGAGGCGGACCGATACCGCTCCGGCGTCAGCGACCAGGGAGGTTCGCGTGGCAGATCCCTCAGGGCCGTACAGCGAGGAGCCGGCGGGGGCTCCCGTACAGCGCGGTGTGCACATCCGGCCGGCAAACTTCCTGCTGCTGATCCCCCTCATCGGGACGCTGGTCCCGATGTTCTACAACCAGGACCATCCCCGGCTGGGCGGCATGCCGTTCTTCTACTGGTACCAGCTGCTGTGGGTGCCGATCAGCGTCGTCATCACCTACGTCGTCTACCGGACGACGAGGGGTGAGCGCTGATGAAGGGCGTGAACGCCGTCGAGTTCACGATCCTCGTCGTGATCTTCCTGATCGTTGCCGGCATGGGCTTCATGGCGGCGCGCTGGAAGCGCGGCGGCGACCCGATGCACCTCGACGAGTGGGGGCTGGGCGGTCGGCAGTTCGGCACCTGGGTGACCTGGTTCCTGGTCGGCGGTGACCTCTACACGGCCTACACCTTCGTCGCCGTCCCGGCGCTCGTCTTCGGCGCCGGCGCGCTCGGCTTCTTCGCCGTGCCCTACACGATCGTCGCCTACCCGCTCGTCTTCCTGGTCGCCATCCGGCTGTGGTCGGTGTCGCACCGCCACGGTTACGTGACCTCGGCCGACTTCGTCCGCGGTCGCTACGGCTCGAGCGCCCTGGCCGCTGCGATCGCAGTCACCGGCATCGTGGCGACGATGCCGTACATCGCGCTGCAGATGGTCGGCATCCAGGCCGTCCTCGAGGCGACCGGCTTCAAGAATGCGCACGCCGCGCTGGTCATCGCCTTCGTCGTGCTGGCGGCGTACACCTACTCCTCCGGTCTCCGCGCCCCCGCTCTCATCGCCTTCGTGAAGGACACGTTGATCTATCTGATCGTGATCGTGGCGGTCATCTACATCCCGTACAAGCTCGGTGGCTACGGCAAGATCTTCGACGCCGCGCACAAGGCGCTGCCACTGAAGCCGAACAAGGGCGACATCACCCTGCACGAGCCGCAGTACCTCGCCTACTCCAGCCTCGCGCTCGGCTCAGCGCTGGCGCTGTTCCTCTATCCGCACTCGATCACCGGCGTCCTGGCCGCGAAGAGCCGGGACACCGTGAAGAAGAACATGGCGCTGCTGCCGGCGTACTCCCTCATGCTGGGCTTCCTGGCACTGCTCGGGTACATGGCCATCGCCTCAGGGATCAAGCCGATCGTGGACTCCAAGGGCAAGGCTGACACGAACACGATCGTCCCTCTCCTGTTCGACAAGCAGTTCCCGTC
>JAWWOM010000257.1:0-4012 GCA_033851655.1 Frankiales bacterium | reverse complement strand
AGCTGTTCGAGCAGCTCGCCGGCGGTGGGCGGCCGGTCGGCCGGCTCGCGCTGGGTCGCATCGAGGACGAGGGCGTCGATCTGGCGGGGGACCTCGGGCCGTACGAGCGAAGGCGCCGGCACCTGCTCGTGGACATGCTTGAACACCACGGCCATCGGCGTCGCGCCGACATAGGGCGGCCGGCCGGTCAGCAGCTCGTAGAGCATGATCCCGGCGGCGTAGAGGTCGGTCCGCGGGTCTGCCGTGCCGTGCTCGATCTGCTCGGGCGCGAGGTAGGCAGCAGTGCCGATCAGCAGCCCCGTGGTCGCCGTCAGGTTGGCGTCGGCGATGGCCCTGGCCAGGCCGAAGTCGGCGACCTTGATCCGGCCGTCAACGGCGATCAGGACGTTCTCCGGCTTGATGTCGCGGTGCACGATGCCGGCGCCGTGCGCCGCCTCGAGCGCCGCCAGCACCGGCGCCATGACGTCCAGGGACTGCCGCGCGGAGAGCCGGCCGCGCTCGCGGAGCAGGTCCCGGAGGGTGGCGCCGTCGATGTACTCCATGACCAGGAAGACGACTCCGCCGTCGCTGCCCTGGTCGAAAACGGCCACGACGTTGGGGTGGGACAGCCGGGCTGCCGACTTGGCCTCACGGGTGAACCGGGAGACGAAGTCCGCGTCCTCGGCCAGCGTCGGGTGCATCACCTTGACCGCGACCGGCCGGTCCAGGCGCAGGTCCAGCGCCCGGTAGACCGTCGCCATGCCGCCGCGGGCGATGCGCTCCTGGATCCGGTAGCGACCGTCGAGCACCCGCCCTAGGAGCGTGTCGGCCAGGGTCGTGTCCACCCGGTGATCCTACGTTCCGCAAGCCCGCGCGGTGTCCCGGCTCGCCGTCGTGGGATCAGCCGGCGAACTGGCTGCGCAGCCGCTGGACGCTGGCCACGTACGCCTTGGTGTCGGCGTACATGCCGCGGGTCAGCACCGAGCCGAGGCCCTGGTAGTAGCCGGCGATTGCCTTGTCGACGGGGGCTGCCTTGGTCAGCGCACGCAGCAGCGCGACGCCGGCGGTGATGTTGTCCTGCGGGTCGAGCAGGTCGAGCCGGCGGTGCGCCAGGTAGGTGCTGATGTAGTCACCGGTGGACGGCACGACCTGCATGACACCGATCGCGTCTGCCGGGGAGACCACCCGTTGCTGGAAGCCGGACTCCTGCCAGCCGACGGCGAGTGCCAGCGCCGGGTCGAGCCCCCACTGCTTGGCCGTGCTGAGGATCAGCGCCCGGATCTGCGCCTGGGACGGCTGACCGAGCCGGGCGAGGGAAGCCCGGTGCTGGTTGGCCGCGGCGACGGTGGCCGGCGGGTAGGTGCGGCCGGCGAACGTGTTGCTGGCGTTCTTGACGACCACCGGCACCTCGATCTGCAGGTGCTGGCCGGTGAAGATCATGCCGTCCTTGCCCAGGTGGTTCCGCGTCGAGACGGCGGTCATGGCGACCTTGTAGTGCCGCGAGATCGCGGTCAGGTTGTCCCCGCTGCGCACGACGTAGGTGACGATCCGGGTCGTCGGGACCGGCTTGGCCACCGGCTGCGGCGTGACCGTACGGGCGACGGCGGGCGCAGCTGCCGGGATGAGCAGGCGCTGGCCGACCTGGATCAGGTCGGTGTCGGCCGCGATGTGGTTGAGCCCGCGCAGGATGTCGACGGTGGTGTGGTGGCCCGCCGCGATGCCGGAGAGGGTGTCGCCGCTGCGCACCCGGATGGTCGACGTGCTGCCGGCGGCTGCGGTGCCGACGAGGGCCACGGCCAACGGCAGCGAGACCAGCTGGACGGCCCGGGCATGCCGGCGCCAGCCCTGCACCGGGTGCTCCGCTGTCGACATTTTAAGGACGCTAGTGCTGTGTGACCGGCGTGGCAAGTGGGACTGGAGTGACAGTTGTGCTAGCTGGCCGGAGCGGCCCCGGGCTCGGAGGTGCTCAGCCGCGCGGGCGAGAACAGTCGCAGGGCAGCCAGGGTGAGCCCGCCGACCACCACGAAGGCGAACCAGAACGGGGCCGTGATCCCGAAGTCGTGGGCCAGGATGCCGCCGCACAGGGCGCCCACCGCCGAGCCCCCGACCGAGAACAGGGCGTACGCGCTGCTGACCCGGCCGAGCAGCTCGTTGGGGACCAGTCGTTGCCGCAGGGTGACCGTGACCACGCTCCAGATGGCCGCGTGGACGCCGAACAGCGCCATGATCGCGCCCGCCACGAGCGGGGACCGGGTCAGCGCGAGGACCAGGTGTGTCGAGGTCTCGACGACCAGGCCGGTGCGCAGCAGCATCGACGTGCCGAACCGCCGGACCAGCCAGCCGACCGACCCGGCGCCGATCAGGCTGCCCACCCCGCCGAGGGCGAGCAGCAGCCCGTACCCCTGGGGTCCCAGGCCCAGCCGCTCGCGGGCGAACAGCACGAACGGCGCGGCCGTCCCGTCGAAGGTGACGTTCATCAGGCAGATGCAGACGGCCAGCATCCGCAGCGTCGGCTGCCGCCAGAGGAAGTGCAGCCCCTCGGCGATGTCGGCCCGTACCGAGGTCTGGGGGGCGTCGGCCGGCCGCGGGGGCTGGCGCGGGGTGCGCAGGGCCAGGCCGAGCAGCCCGGCGACGACGAAGGTGACCGAGTCGAAAGCGAAGGGCAGGGCAGGGGTCAGGACGAACAGCCAGGCGCCGAACGGCGGCGCGCTCAGGTCCTGTCCGACCACGCGGGAGCCCTGCATCTGCGCGTTGGCCCGGTGCAGCCCGTCCGGCCCGACCGTCGACGGCAACAGCGCCAGCGTCGCGGTCGTCGCCAGCGTGTCTCCGGTGCCGAGCAGGAACAGCGCGACGTAGAGCTCGTCGACCGTTGCGCCCTCCGTGGCGATGGCGAGGGCCAGCCCGCCGACGATGACGGCGCGGGTGAGGTCCACGATCGCGATCAGCCGCCTGCGGTCCAGCCGGTCCACGAAGACGCCGCTGACCAGCGAGAACAGCAGCCACGGCAGCCGCTGGACGAACAGTGCACCGGCGACCAGCAGCGGGTCGTGGGTCAACGAGGCGACAAGCAGCGGGCCGGCGGTCAACGTCACGCCGTCGCCGATGGTCGAGACCGAGTAGCCCAGCCAGAGCCGACGGTAGTTGTTCAGCATCCGGCCCCGTCCTGTGTGATCGCCCGGACCAACCTAGTGACGGCACGGCCCGGGGCCGTCGGATTCATTGCGGTGGCGACTGTCGGCAGCCGGAGGTTAGATGGCGCCATGCTGACCACGATCCGGGGATTGGTCTTCGTCGAGCTCGCCCAGCCGTACGACACCGCGCTGCAGGAGGCTCTTCGCGGTGTCTCCCGCCACCTCGAGGGGTGCGGCTGGTCCCTGACCATCACCGAGCCGCAGACCGAGGTGCCCGGCGACGTCGCCCTGGTGCTGGTGTGGTCCGAGCGGCCGTGCACCGAGGCGGTCGCCGCTGGGCTGGTCGCGTTTGCCGAACGGGGCGGCGCGGTGCTGCTGCTCGGCCCCACTGTCGGGTCGTGGCGGGACTGTGACGGACTGCTCGAGCTGGCCGGGCTGATCCCCGGGGCCGCCACTGCGCAGCACGAGATCCGGCTGCGGCCGGGCGCCGGTGCCGGTGAGGTGGCCCGGCGGTTCGCGGGCGACCTCGTGCTCACCGACCGCTGGCAGCTGCTGGACAAGGTGGCCGACGACGTCGAGGTCGTGCTCACCGCGGCGATGGGGCTGCAGCTCCAACCGGTGGCGACGCTGCGCCGGGGGCGCGGCACGGTCGGCACGCTGACCGTCGGGCGCCGGCCGGAGACGCTGGAGGACCCCGCCTTCCGCCGGCTGGTGCACCGGCTCGGGCGTGCGGCGCTCGGCCTGCACGACGCTGCTCCCGTACGGGTCGGGCTGCTCGGCTACGGGGCGATCGGTCATGAGCACGCGACGGCGATTCTCGCGACTGACGGGCTCGAGCTGTCGGCGGTGTGCGACCCCAACCCGTTGCGGGTCGAGGCCGCCCGTGAGCTGGCGCCGGGCCT
>JAWWOM010000256.1:0-3326 GCA_033851655.1 Frankiales bacterium | reverse complement strand
CCGCCTCCTCGGCGACGCTGTCGGCCAACCCGTCGTCCCTGTCGTTCGCCTCGACCACCGTGGGGGCGGCGTCCGCTGCGCAGTCGGTGACGATCTCCAACACCGGCACGGCGACGGCGACGGTCTCGGCAGTCAGCGCCTCGGGGGACTTCACCCAGACCAACAACTGCACGTCCGTGGCAGCCGGGTCGTCCTGCACCGTCTCCGTCGTGTTCCACCCCAGCGCGTCGGGGTCCCGGACCGGGTCGCTGACCGTCACGAGCAACGCGACGAACTCGCCCACCAGCGTTGCCCTCTCCGGCACCGGCGCGGTGGCCACCAACACCAACCTGGCCCTGCACAAGGCGACCACCGAGTCCTCGCACACGCAGACCTATGCGTCGGGCAACGTGACCGACGGGGACGCCAACACCTACTGGGAGAGCGCCAACAACGCGTTCCCGCAGTGGTGCCAGATCGACCTGGGTTCGGCGCAGACGATCGGCCGGGTGGTGCTCAAGCTGCCCCCGGCGACCTCGTGGGCCAGCCGTACCCAGACGATCGCGCTGACCGGCAGCACCGACAACGGCACCTTCTTCACCGTGAAGGCGGCGGCGACCTATACGTTTGACCCGGCCACCGGCAACCAGGTCACCATCACGTTCCCGGCGGTCAGCCTCCGCTACCTGCGGATCACGGTCACCACCAACAGTGGTTGGCCGGCCGGGCAGCTGTCCGAGGCGGAGGCGTACAGCTCGTGACCCAGCTCGAGGAGGATCTGCCACATGTGGACGCTGTCCGGCTTCGCCGACGAGGTCTCGCCGGATCTTGACCAGCAGTGCGCCCTGTTCGCCGAGCTCGGGATCGGCTGGGTCGAGTTCCGCAGCGCGTGGGACCGCAACGTGCTGGACCTCGATGACGGCGATCTCGACCGGGCGGCCAAGACGCTCGAGCAGCACGGCCTGCGGACCTCGTCCATCGGGTCGCCGATCGGCAAGATCGGGATCCACGAGGACTTCGACGCCCATCTGCTGCGATTCGACCGCGCCCTGCACGTGGCGGAAGTGCTTGCGGCGCCCTACCTCCGGCTGTTCTCCTTCTTCCTGCCGGCAGGGGAGGATCCCGCCACGCACCGGGACGAGGTGCTGAGGCGGATGTCGGCCCTTGCCTCGCGCGCCGAGGGTCGCGGTGTGCTGCTCCTGCACGAGAACGAGAAGGACATCTACGGCGACTCCCCGCAGCGCTGCCTGGACCTCGTCGAGTCAGTCGGGTCCCCCGTGCTGCGGCTGGCCTGGGACTCGGCCAACTTCGTGCAGTGCGGGTTCCGCCCCTACACCGACGGCTACTCGTTGCTGCGGCCCTTCCTCGAGTACGTGCAGATCAAGGACGCCGTGCTGGCCACCGGCGAGGTGACACCGGCCGGCGAGGGCGACGGGCAGCTGCGCGAGACGATCGGCGCCTTGCACGACGACGGGTTCGACGGGTTCTTCTCGCTGGAGCCGCACCTGGTGTTCGGCGGCACGCTGGGCGGCTTCAGCGGTGCCGACCTCTTCCGCCGCGCACACGCCGCGTTCACGGGCCTGCTCGCTGATGCCGGGATCTCCTACCGGTGAGCGGACTGCGGATCGCGGTCGTCGGCTGCGGCGTCATCGGCCGGATCCACGCCGACACCATCGCCGCGCTCGGCCCACGAGCATCGGTGGTGCTGGCCGTCGACGAGAGCGCCGAGCGGGCCCAGGCGCTGCACGAGCGTTGGACCAGCTCGTACACCGAGGCGCTGTCAGCCAAGGACGTCGACGCCGTCGCCATCTGTACCCCGAGCGGGACCCACGCCGAACTGGTCGCAGCCGCCCTCGACGCCGGCAAGCACGTCATCGTCGAGAAGCCGCTCGACGTGTCGATGGCCGCGGCGCAGCTGGTCGCCGATGCGCAGGCGCGCAGCGACCGTACGGTGGCCGTGGTCAGCCAGCACCGGTTCGACCCGGCCAGTCAGGTCGTCCACAATGCCGTGGCCACAGGCAGTTTCGGCCGGATGACGTCGGCGGTGGCCAGCGTCGCGTGGTGGCGTAGCCAGAGCTACTACGACTCCGGCGAGTGGCGAGGGACGTGGGCGCTGGACGGCGGCGGGGCGCTCATGAACCAGAGCATCCACACCGTCGACCTGATGGTCTGGCTGTTGGGCCAACCGGTTGAGGTCTTCGCGGCGACCGCCCGGCTCAGCCACGAACGGATCGAGGTCGAGGACACCGCCGTCGCGACGGTCCGGTTCGCCAGTGGTGCGCTGGGGCTGATCCACGCGACAACCGCCGCCTACCCCGGCATCTCCGCCCGGCTGCAGGTCCACGGCGACCGGGGCTCGGCGATCATCGAGAACGACCAGCTGACGTTCTTCCATGCGGCAGGCGACGAGGCCGGCTCCGACTACGGCACCGTCGGCACCGGTAACCAGGCCGGCGACGTGCTGCCGGCAGCCCCCGTACTGCCGGGGTCCGCCGGGCTGCTCTCGCAGACGCACGTGGCGCAGTACGACGACTTCCTCGACGCCGTACGCGACCAGCGGCCGCCCCTGGTGGGCGTGGCCGAAGCCACCACGACCCTCGCCGTCATCCTCGCGGTCTACGAGTCGGCCGACACCGGGCAGCCGGTCAAGATCGGCTAGCCGACCTCCGACGGTGTACGCCCGCGCCGCCGGGGCAAAGGCGACGCATGCCGCCCCCGCGCCGACTTCCGGTCACCGCCGCCGATGTCGAGGCGATGCGGCACCGGCTGCAGGCTCTCGCGCGGGACGTGGCACGTACGGAGGACCAGATCGCCGAGACGTTCGAGCGGCTCGCCCGCACCGGCGGAGACCCGGACGGGCACCGCGCGGCGATGGCGGCAGAGGCGCGCAAGGCCGCCGAGGCCGAACGGCGCCGGGCCGAGGGGAGCGACCTCACCCGGGAGGATGGGTGACCTCGACCGAGCGGCCTACTCTGGGGACATGACCGTCGAGCATCCCGGGCCGGACGAGCGAGACCGGATCGCCGACGAGCGCGACCGGATTGCCGACGCGCGGGACCGGCTTGCCGACGAGCGCGAAGCTCTCGCCGACCACCGGGAGGACCTGGCCGACGAACGCGAGCACGGGAGGGCTGGGCCACGCGATCCCTCCGCCGTCGGCGCCTTCCGCGGATCCCGGTTGCGGCTGCTGGAGTCGGAGCAGGCACTCGACCGGGCACGCGGGGCCATCAGCCGTTCCGAGTCACGGCTCGACCGGCAACGTCTATCGCTCGAGACCGAGGACAACACCGGCGAGCAGCAGCAGCTCGAGGTCTCCCGCGAGATGCTCGCCAGCCGACGGGCCGTCG
>JAWWOM010000234.1:0-7969 GCA_033851655.1 Frankiales bacterium | reverse complement strand
TCCCAGGCCGCCTTCGAGCTGCGCTCGATCACGGCGGTGACCGAGCCGGGCGGCGTCGGCGTGCACATCGTCTACCGGCGCAACTCCGCGCCGGACCCGGTGACCGGTCGGCAGTACCGCGACGAGGTCGAACGCTACGAGCTGGTGGCCAACGGACGTGAGGTCGTCATGGAGCTGTACGGGCCGGTCGGTGCCGACAACGTCGACGCGTACCGCACCATGGTCCAGAGCCTGAGGCTGTCGTGAACCCGCTCGAGGCCCGCGGGCTGCACCGTTTCTACCGGCGCGGCGGCAACGAGGTGGCGGCGTTGCTCGATGTCTCGCTGACCTGTGCAGCCGGGGAGACGGTCGCGGTGACGGGTGCCTCCGGGTCCGGGAAGTCCACGCTGCTCGGACTTCTCGCCGGTCTGGACAATCCCGACGGCGGATCGGTGATGGTCGCGGGCGAGCGGATGAGTCACCGCAGCGCCCGGACGGCTGCCAGGGTACGGGCCCGCCACGTCGGCGTCCTCACCCAGAGCAGCGGCCTGCTGGGGCACCTGACCGTCCTGGACAACGTACGGCTGGGTGCCTCGCTGCGCAGGGGCGGCGGACCTCAGCCCCTGGAGCTGCTCGAGCAGCTGGGGCTGGCCGCGGTCCTGCACTCGGTGCCGCAGACCCTCTCCGGTGGCGAGACGGCGCGGGCCGGGCTCGCCGTGGCCCTTGCCGGGGCGCCCTCCGTGCTGTTGGCAGACGAGCCGACGGCTGAGGTCAGCCGAGCGGAGGAGACGGCCATCCTCGATCTGCTGCTGCGGCATCGCCCCCGGGACGGGGCCACCGTGATCGTCACGCACTCCTCTGCGGTCGCGCAGTACGCCGACCGCATCGTGCATCTCGCAGACGGTCGGGTCGCATGATCGTCGAGGCGATCTCCGCGGGAGTCGCGTACGGGGGACGAACGGTGCTCAGCGGAGTCGACGTCACGGTCGAGCCCGGCGAGCAGTGGGCGCTCACCGGGCGGTCGGGGTCGGGCAAGACTTCGCTGTTGCTCATGCTGGCAGGCCTGCTCGTGCCCAGTACGGGGGTGGTCCAGCTCGGGCTGGACCGGCACGAGATCGTCTACGTCCCGCAGGCTCCGTCCTTGATACCGGAGCTGACTGCGCTGCAGAACGCGTCGCTGGGGCTGCGGGTCCGGGGCGTGCCGCCGGCGGAGGCGCTCGACCGCGCACAGCGCCAGCTGCGCGCGCTCGGTCTCGATGACGCTGACGACTCGTTGCCGGACGAGCTGTCCGGCGGCATGCAGCAACGGGTGGCACTGGCTCGGGCGCTGGCGGTCGAGCCCCGGTTGCTGCTCGCCGACGAGCCGACCGGCGCTCTGGACAGCAGCACCGGGCAGCGGGTCCTGGACGCACTCCGGTCCGAGGTTGCGCGGACGTCCGCCGCCCTCGTCGTGGCGACCCACGACCCTGCCCTGGCAGCACTTTTCGAGCGGCAACTCGTCCTCGACCAGGAGCTGGTCCGATGACCGGCCGCTACGTGCTGTCGGCGTTACGCCGCCGCGGGGCGGAGACGGCTGCGGCAGCGGTGGCGGTTGCCATGACGGTCGCCCTGCTGGCAGCTCTGGGCTCGTTCGTGGCGCAGACCGGCTCGCGGCTGACCCTGCTCGCGGCTGCCCGGGTGCCGGTCGACTGGCAGGTCCAGGTCGCCCCCGGCGGTGACGAGGCAGCCGCCCTGGCAGCGTTGAAGGGCGTGCCGGGCCTGGTCGGTGCCCGTACCGTCGACTACGCCAAGGTGGCCGGGCTGCAGTCCACCAGCGACACCGGCACCCGGACGACGGGGGCGGCCTACGTCGTCTCGATCCCGGCCGACTACGGCACCTTCGCGCCCAGCGAGCTGCGGCCGTTGCTCGGCAGCACCAGCGGTGTCCTGCTCCAGCAGCAGACCGCCGCCAACCTGGCCGCGACCGCCGGCAGCACGGTGACCGTCCTCGGATCCCGTACGGGGGCCAAGGTCGACGGCGTCGTCGACCTGCCCAACGCCGACTCCTTCTTCCAGGTGGTCGGCGCCCCGGCCGGTGCCACGGTGGCCGCGGCGCCGGACAACGTCCTGCTCGTGCCTCCGTCGATGTTCGCCTCGCTGGTCGGCCCGGCCAGCGTGGTCCACCAGATCCACGTCCGGCTCGACCACGCCTCCCTGCCGAGCGACCCGGGCAAGGCGGCGGACGAGGTGACCCGGCGGGCCAACCACTACGTCGGTTCGATCGCCGGGGGTGCCCTCGTCGGTGACGGCCTGGGCGCTGCGCTGTCCGCCGGCCGCGAGGACGCCTTGTACGCCCGGCTGCTCGTGCTGCTGCTCGGTGTCCCCGCCCTGGTCCTGTCGGCTGTCGTGACGGCGCTGGTCATCTCGCTGCGCAACGACCGGCAGCGCCGTGACCTGGCCCTGCTACGGCTCAGGGGTGCGACCCCGCGCCGCATCGGCGTGCTGTTCGGCCTCACCGCGCTGGTCGAGGGCGTGGCCGGAGCTGCGCTCGGCAGTGCGGGGGCGGTGCTCGCGGACCGGCTCGCCCTCGGCAGGTCGGCACACCTCGCGCCGATCTGGCTGGGGACCGGGATCGTCGTCGGCATCCTGCTGGCGCTCGCCACTGAGCTCGCTCCGGTCGCCCGGCTGCTGCGCGGCGGCGCCCAGTCCGTGACGGCACAGGTCCGCGCGCCCGGCTCGAGGCCGCTGCCACTGCCGCTGCGCCTGGGTCTCGACGTCGTCTGCCTGGCAGCCTCCGGTCTGGTCTTCTGGCTCACGGCCCGGGGCGGCTACCAGGTCGTGGTCGTGCCTGAAGGCGTCCCGGTCGCGTCGGTGAACTACGCGGCCCTGCTGGCCCCGGCTCTTGCCTGGCCCGGCATGGCGCTGCTGGTGTGGCGGCTGACCACGATCTCCGTGGGACGTTCCGTACGACCATCGGTCCAGGACCCGACCGGCCGGCTCCACGACCTGCGCAACTCCATGGTGCGGCGGCGCCGACGGGCAGTGGCCAGAGGTGCGACCGGACTGGCGGTGGCGGTCGGCGTGACCGCAGCCGCAGGCGTCTTCACCACGACCTACGACCGGCAGGCCCGGGTCGACGTGGCCCTGACCGTGGGCTCGGACGTCGCGGTCACCCTGCCGGCCGACAGCACCTCGACCCTCAGCCCGGCCGTCGCCGCGGTGCCATCGGTCGCTGCTGTTGAGCAGGTCGCGCACCGGCTGGCCTACGTGGGCCCGGACCTGCAGGACCTGTACGGCATCGATGCCGCAACCGTCGGCCGCGCGGCGCCGTTGGAGAACGCCTTCACCCCGGGCAGCTCCGTACGGACGCTGCTCAGCCGCCTCGGCCGGACGCCGGACGGGGTGCTGCTGTCGCAGGAGACGCTGCACGACTATCAGCTCCATCAGGGAGACCTCGTACGGCTGCGGCTCAAGGACGCGACCGGTGCCTACAAGGCGGTGCAGTTCCACGTCGTCGGAGTGGTGACCGAGTTCGCGACGGCGCCACGGGACAGCTTCATCGTGGCCAACCGTGCCTTCGTCGCGCAGCAGACCGGCCGGGCAGACGTGCAGACCCTGCTGGTGCGGACCAACCGGCCGGCGGCAGTGGCTGCTGCGATCAAGGCTCCCGCCGGGGCGATGGTGAACGACATCTCCGCCCCACGGGTCGCCGTGCCGTCGGCCTCCGGACTCGCGGCCGGCAGCCTGTCCGGACTGGCCAAGCTGACGCTCGCCTTCGGGCTGCTCCTGGCCAGCTGCAGTGCCGGACTCGTGCTCGTGGTCGGCGCCGCCCAACGCCGCAAGTCCCTGGTGGCGCTGGCCGTCCTCGGGGCGAGCGCCCGGCAGCGGGCCGGATTCCTCTGGACCGAGTCCCGTGCCATCGTCGCCGCCGGCCTCGTGGGTGGGCTGGTGACCGGGACCGTGGTGGCCTTCGAGCTGGTCAAGGTGCTCACCGGCATCTTCGACCCGCCGCCGCAGCACCCGTCCGTCCCGTGGCCGCTGCTGGGTGGGTTGCTGGGGGCCGTGCTGGTCACAGCAACGGTGGCCACTGCCGCCTCGGCCAGGTGGGCCGGGCGCGTCGACGCCAGCTCCTTGCGTGACTTGTAGCGCCGTCGCTGCAACCGAAGGCGAATTCGTGGAAGGGCGGCACCTCATGCACAGCATTTCCATATTGCTCCGGGCAGGCGTGAACAGTGCGACGCTCTTGTGTGAACAACCGCTGAGAACTTAACCGGAGGCCAGAGCGGCTCCCCTAGATTTGCTCCTGCATGGCGAGGACTGGATCCGAGCAGCAAAGGGGCCTTCAGCCCAGTGATCACCGACGCGTCCGGCGCCCAGTCGCCGCAGCAGACGGCGGATCCCACTGCCGAGTGGGGTCCCCGTCCCGCTGCTGCCGTTGAAAAGCACGGGATGTGGCGCCGGCTGCGGCGCCGGCCGGGCTGGCTGGTCGCGATCGTCGCGGCGCTCTTGGCCGTCTCCGCGCTGTTCAGCGTCGAGGCCGTTGACACCGATACCGGATATGACCTGCTCAGCCTGCTCCGGGTGGTCGGCAACGATATCGCCCACCTGCGCTGGCAGTTCACCACCCTCGTGGTCGTTCTTGCCGGCGCGCACTACCTGGCGACGGCGGTTGCGGCGCGGGCGGCGTCCGGGCTGCGACTCCCGTACGGGGAGGCCGTCCTCGTCCAGCTGGCAGCCGCGGCGGCCAACCGGCTCAGCGCAGCGGGAATCGGCGGCTCGGCCGTCAACGCGCGATATTTCGTCCAGCGCGGGTTGCCCAGCTCCAGTGCCATCGGCGCCGTCGTCGCGTTGAGCGTGTTCGGCGCTGTGTCGGACCTGCTGGTACTGCTGCTGCTGATCCTCGTCGGACAGCGACTCGGTCTGACCGGCGTCCCGTCCGAGCTGTCCGTTCTCTCGTCAAGGGTCTCCGGTCCGGCGTCCTCGCTGCTGTCGTGGTGGGGACTGGCAGCGGCCGTGCTGGTGCTGGTCATCGCGCTGGCCGCCGTACGGCGCTTCTGTGACCGGCTGGCGAGGGCCCGCCGGCACTTCTGGTCCCCGATCCAGTTCCTGCTACGGCGACCGCGGCGCCTGCTCACCCTGCTCGCGGCCTCGGGATCCACGACCCTGATTCTTGCCTGCGCGTTCGTCCTCAGCGTCCGGATGGTGCCGGGAGGGGCCGCAACCGCCGGCTCCGGCGCCTTGCTGATCGGCTTCATGCTCGGCTCGGCTGCGGGCAACGCGGTGCCCGTACCGGCCGGAGCCGGTTCGACCGAGACGGCGCTGGTGGCGGTCCTGGTCGCGAGCGGATTGCCCACGACCCGGGCGGTCGAGGTCGTCCTGGTCTACCGGGTCATCACCTTCTGGTTGCCGGCGTTGCTGGGGCTTCCCGCAGCACGCCGGCTTCGACGGTGCCGAGCCCTGTGAGCCGGTCACGCTCGGCAAACCGGTCCGCGCGGCGTCCGGCACGGCTCATCTGATCTTCAGTGTCGCGGGCTAGGCTGGACAAATGCGGGGTAGCCGCCGACGGTGAGCACACAGACTTGGCAACGCAGCGGTCTGCGGAAGCCGACAGCGGGCCGTCCGGCCCTCCGTTCGGCGTTGGATCGCCCGTCCGTCACCGTTCCGGCGGCCGTCGCCCTGGCTCTCGCCCTGCTCTATCTGTTCGCCTGGCCGCGGACGGCTGACCTGGCGGCGCAGGCAGCCCGCGGGGAGCTGTTCTCCCGGGCAGGCGATGTGGCCTGGTGGGCCGGTTGGTACGGGGGCACGTCGACCGCCTCGTACAGCCTGACGACGCCGGCTCTGCTCGGCCTGCTCGGTCCGGTCTGGCTCGGCGCGATCAGCCTCGCCGCGACGCCGCTCGCCGCTCTTCCGGTGCTGGCGCTGGCGCGACGACCGCTCGCCGGCGGGGTCGGACTCGCCCTCGTGGCGGCCGCCGACGTGGCGGTCGGCAGGACCACGTTCGCGGTCGGCGTCGTCGCAGCCCTGCTGAGCCTCGGTGCCGCATCCCGTGGTCGCGGCTGGATCGCCGCCGCGTTCGGCCTGCTGACCGTGGTCACCAGCCCGGTGGCCGGCGTGCTCGCGCTGATCCCCGCGACGGCGGCCGGGATCGTGAACGTACGACGCCGTACCGCCTGGCTCGCGGCAGCGGCCGGCATTCTGGTCGGCCTGCTCCTGCTCTGGCTGCTCTCCGGCGGCGGCGTCGCCGGATCGCAACCGTTCAGCGCCGTGGACGCGCTGCCGGTGCTCGGCACCTGCCTGGTGGTCGCGATCAGCCCCGTGGGCCGGGCGCTGAGACTGACGGCGGCGCTCGGCATCGTCGCGGCACTCGGCGCGTTCGTGATCTCCTCGCCGATGGGCAGCAACATGGCCCGGCTGGTCCTGCTGGGTGCGGTGCCTGCGGTGCTGGCCAACGCGCGGCTCGCCAGGGCCGGTCTGCTGCTGGCGGCTGCTCTGGCGGCGGTGCTGCCGGTGACGAACCTGGTCGGCGAGCTGATGGCCGCGAACCGGCCGGGCAGCTCCCAGCCCTTCGTCGCCGGGCTCCAGAACCGGCTGCTGGCGACGCCGGGACTGGCCGGCGAGCGGGTCGAGGTGGTCGACGTTGCGACGCACTGGCCGTCCACCAGACTGCTCCCCACCGTCACCCTGGCGCGGGGCTGGGAGCGCCAGGCCGACGAGGCGCTCAACCCGGAGTTCTACCGGGCCGGCGCGCTCTCCTCGCTGTCCTACCGGGACTTCCTCGACCGCAACGCTGTGGGGCTGGTCGCGGTCCCCACCGCCGTACAGCTTGACTTCGGGTCGGTGGCTGAGGCTGCGCTGATCGACCAGGGTCTGCCGTACCTGCACCAGATCTGGAGCGACGCCAACTGGCGGCTCTATGCCGTGGACCGCCCGGCTCCGGCAGTTGAGGGGGCGGCCACGAACATCCGGTTCACCGACGCCGGCCTGGACTTCACCGCGGCCGCGGCGGGCGACTACCTGCTGCGGATGCGCTGGTCACCGACCCTCGTGGTCGACCACGGCACGGTCGAACGGCAGTCCGACAACACTGTCCTGGTGCACCTCGACCAACCCGGGCCGGCCAGGGTGCACGGAGTGTGGCAGCTGCCCTGAGCGGCGCAGCCTGCCACGACGCGCCGCTGGGACCGCTTCCTGCACCGTCCTGGTCATCGGTGCTCGCAACGGTGGTACGAACCAGGAGTGGAACGCCGAGCCGAGGACCCCGCGCTGTTCCCGGCGCGTCTGATGTTCCTGCTCTACGGGATCGTGCTGGGTGCCTGGACATCGCGGATCCCCGCGGTGAAAGCGCAGCTGCGGCTCAGTGACACCCGGCTGAGCATCGGACTGCTCGCGTTCGCCGCAGGTGCCATCGTCGGCATGCAGGCGTCCGGATGGCTGGTCGACCGGCTGGGCGCCGCCACCGTGATGCTGCCGGCGGTGCTGGCGGACGCGATGGCGCTGGTGGGGCCGGCGTACGCGGCCAACCTCGTACTCCTGGTGCTGGCGCTGCTGGTCTTCGGGGTGCTGCACGGCGTGCTCAACGTCGCGATGAACGTCAACGCCGTACACGTCCAGACGGCGCTCGGCCGGCCGATCATCTCCTCCTGTCACGCCGCCTACAGCATCGGTGGCTTCCTCGGCGCGGCGGTCGGCGGCCTGTTCGCGTACGCGGGCAGCGGACCCGGAGCCACGTTCCTCGGTGTCGCGGTGGCGGTCGTCGGTGCGGCGTTGGCCGTCGCGGCACGGGTCACGCGGTTCGTCGCGCCCGCGCAGAACGAGGCCGAGGCCGCGGCACCGCTGACCGGCGTCGTCTTCCTGGGCGTGCTGGCGTTCTGCTGCCTGGTGGGTGAGGGTGCGGCGGCCGACTGGAGCGCGGTCTACCTCAGGGACGACCTCGGGACGTCGGCGGCGTGGGCAGCGGCCGCCTATGCCTGTTTTGCGATCACGATGACGGCCGGCCGGCTGACGGGCGACC
>JAWWOM010000214.1:0-4513 GCA_033851655.1 Frankiales bacterium | reverse complement strand
CCTGGGAGCAGTTCGACGAGCTCGACGCGGGCAACGGCAACATCGCGCTGCGCGCGCACGCGAACAACCAGATCGTCTGTGCGGACAATGCGGGCGCAAACCCGCTGATCGCGAACCGCACGGCGATCGGTGGCTGGGAAACCTTCCAGCTGCTGCACAACGCGGATGGCAGTGTCTCGCTGAAGTCGCTCGCGAACGGCAAAATCGTCACTGCCGAGAACGCGGGCGCCAACGCGCTCATCGCAAACCGTACGGCGATCGGTGGCTGGGAAGAGTTCGACCTGATCTCGAGCTGAGCGATCGCGGACAAGGCGCGCGCCAGCTCGATTTTGCAAAGTTCGGCCTAGACGCTTCGGTGAGCCGAAGCTAGAGTCCCGTCTGCGCCCGACAATCCGGTACGTATGCGGGCAATCCAGGCGGAGCGGGCGAGGAGACCCATGGTCGGGCGAACCCGTGCCCGGGAGTACTCGTGCACTGCGCCTCGTCTCCCCACACCCCCTCGCCTGGAGCAACGATGAAATCTCGTGTCATGGCCTGCGCCCCCACACGATTCCGCTTGCTTGCGGCCGCCCTGCTGGGAGCCGGCGCGGTTCTGGTGCCGTCGTGGGGCTCGGTCGCTTCGGCCGACACCGCCTCGGCGTACGCGGCACCGTTGACGCCTCCGCCGAGCGTGGCCGGCGCCACGACACCGTTCTCCACCTACGAGGCGGCCCAAGGCACGCTCGGCGGCGGCGCCAGTGCGGTGTCGCTCACCTCCGCGCCGACGGGCGAGTACGACACCCCCCAAGGCGAAGCCACGGGGCACGCCTACGTGCAGCTGACGGGCACGGGCCAAAACGCGCAGTGGGTGAACAACACCGGTCAGCCCATCAACTTCATCAACGTGCGGGGCTCCATCCCGGACGCGCCGGGCGGCGGGGGCGCCACAGCCACGTTGGACCTCTACGTCAACGGGGCGTTCCGCCAGGCCATCAACATGAACTCGATCCAGAGCTGGCAGTACGAGGGCAACAACCACTACAACAACAGCAACGGTCCTTCCCAGAACCCGGCCGACGGCAACCCCAGGGATTTCTGGGACGACTTCAACGCGTTCATCAGTGGTTCGCCGATCCCCGCCGGGGCCACGTTCAGTCTGCAGAAGGACTCCTCGAACGCGGCGACGGCATATTGGGTCAACTCTGTTGACCTCTGGAACGCGCCGGCGCCCGCCGCCCAGCCCGCCAACTCCCTCTCCATCACCAGTTGCGGAGCCGTGGCAAACAACACGCCTACCAATGGCAAGGCGGCCTCGGGCGCACAAGACAGCACAGCCGCCATCCAGAGCTGCATCAACCAGGCTGCATCCCAGGGAAAGATCCTCTGGATCCCGCAGGGCACCTTCTATCTCAACGGCACCAGCAGCCTCGTGGCGCGAAACGTCACCGTCCAGGGTGCCGGCTATCTGTACAGCGAGATCTATCGCAACATCTCCCTCCCTAACAGCCAGCCTCTGGGCTCGGTGTTCCAGTGCTATTCATGCCAGCTGGAAGACTTCCGCATCGACAGCAACGCGACGTCCCGCGCGACCGTCGACGGCGCCGGCGGCGCCGAGGACACCACCGGCAGCAACTGGCTCATCAAGGACATGTGGGTCGAGCACGTCTTGTCGACAGTGTGGGCGTCGGGCACCGGCGGCACGGTCAGGGACAACTTCTTCACCTCGATCTGGGCCGACGGGTGCAACCTCAACAACGTTGCCCTCAACAGCTCGGCCGGCAGCAGCTTGACGGCCACCAACAACTACATCCGTGGCACGGGCGACGACGGGATGGCCATCAACTCGGTCGCGTACAACACGAACGGCAGCACGACCACCACCTACACGGCGATGTCGAACATCACGATGACCCATAACACCGTGCTCGGGGTCTGGGGCGGGAACGGGATCGGCGTGTACGGCGGCAGCGGGGAGGTCGTCACCAACAACTACATCGCGGACGCCTCCCGGTTCACCGGCCTGTACGTCGGGCGCTTCGGCGTCAACGGCAGCGACATGACGGGCGCCACCGTCTCGGGCAACCTGCTCGTGCGGACCGGCGGCAACGGGTTCTTCCAGGGCCAGCCCGCGCTGCAGATCGGCAACGGTGGGGACAGCCAAGGCACCGGCACCGTCACCAACACGACCGCTACGGGCAACACGATCGTTCAATCGGTGTACGACGGGGTGGGGCTCTCGACGTCGACCAACACGAAGCTGACGAGCAACACCATCATCAAGCCGTGGCGTAACGGGATCGTCATCTCGCCTCCGTACTTCCCCGCCACCTCGGGCAATGCGACGATCACCGGGAATACCGTGACAAGCCTCGCCTCCGGGATGACGCCGTACGCCAACAACTCCAGCGGGTTCTCCGCCTCCGTCAGCAACAACAGCTGGCAGAACACCAGCTCCGAGGGTCCCTACGGCGGCACACCTGCCGCCGTGCCCGGCACGGTTCAGGCGGCGAACTACGACACCGGCGGGCAGGGTGTCGCGTACAACCTGTCGTCGGTCAACGGGACGGGGAACGGCTACCGCTCGGACGGGGTGGACCTGGAGACGTGCACGGACACGGGTTGCGGCTACAACGTCGGGTGGACGGGTGCCGGCCAGTGGTTCCGCTACACGGTGAACGTGGTCAACGCGGGCACCTACACGGTGAGCCTGCGAGTGGCGGCGCCGTCCGCGGTCAGCGGTGGCCTGCACATCGTGAACACGTCGGGTGCGAGCTTGTCGGGTGCGATCGCGATTCCTGCGACGGGTGGCTGGCAGACGTGGGTGACGGTGACCGCGACGGTCACCTTGCCTGCCGGGCAGCAGACCCTGGTCGTCGCCCAGGACAACGCCGGCTGGAACCTGCACTCCATGTCGTTCGCCTCGTCCGGGCTGAGCACGTCGGCGTGGTACCAGGTCGTCAACCAGGCGTCGGGTTCCTGCGTCGATGACGCGGCGGGCGGAACGGCGAACGGCACCGTCGTGCAGCAGTGGACCTGCGGCACCGGCAACTACAACGAGCACTGGCAGTTCCGCACCGCGAACGCCGGCTACTACAGCGTCCTCAACCGCACCGCGGCCACGCAGACCGAGGTGTGGGACGTCACCGGCGGGCCGTCAGCGACGTCCCCGGGCACAAAGGTGCAGACGTGGTCCTACGGCGGCGGGACGAACCAGCAGTGGCAGCCGGTCCCGGTCGGCAACGGCTACTACAAGATCGTCGCGCTCAACTCGGGCCTGTGCCTGGAAGTGCCGGCGGGCTCCACGGCGAACGGCGTGCAGCTCGACGTCAGCACCTGCAACGGCGCGACCGCCCAGAGCTTCAAGCTGGTGCAGCAACCCTGAACAGCCCCGGTGGTCCGGGGACCCGGTGTGGCGTCGGCGGCTCCAGGCTCAGTCCTCTGTCGGCGCCACCGCCATCCGCTCGGAGATCGCGTTGACCACGGTCGGGTCGAGCAGGGTCGTGACGTCGCCGAGGTCGCGGTGCTCGGCCACGTCGCGCAGCAGCCGACGCATGATCTTGCCGGAGCGGGTCTTGGGCAGCTCGGGGGTGAGCAGGATCTGCCGCGGCTTGGCGATCGGGCCGATCTGGGTCGCGACGTGGTTGCGCAGCTCCTGGATCAGCGCCTCGCCGGCCGCGGCGTCGTCCCCGATCGCTGCCGCGATGTCCCCCTTGACCGTGACGAACGCCACGATCGCCTGACCGGTCGTGGCATCGGACGCGCCCACGACGGCTGCCTCGGCGACCTTGGGGTGGGAGACGAGGGCGTGCTCGACCTCGGTGGTCGAGATCCGGTGGCCGGAGATGTTCATGACGTCGTCGACCCGGCCGAGCAGCCACAGGTCGCCGTCGTCATCCTTCTTGGCGCCGTCGCCGGCGAAGTAGACGCCGTCGAACCGCGACCAGTACGTGTCCTTGTACCGGTCGGGGTCGCCCCAGATGCCGCGGAGCATCCCGGGCCACGGCTTGGTGATGACGAGGTAGCCGCCCTCACCGTTGCCGACGGCGTTGCCGTCGTTGTCGACCACCTCGGCCGTGATCCCCGGCAGCGGACGCATTGCGGCCCCTGGCTTGGTCGCGGTGACACCCGGCAGCGGCGAGATCATCAGGCCGCCGGTCTCGGTCTGCCACCAGGTGTCGACGACCGGGGTGCGGTCGTGGCCGATGTTCTTGCGGTACCACATCCACGCCTCCGGGTTGATCGGCTCACCGACCGAGCCGAGTAGGCGCAGCGAGGACAGGTCGTACTTCGCGGGGTAGCTCTCGCCCCACTTCATGAACGTCCGGATCGTGGTCGGCGCGGTGTAGAGGACCGACACCTTGTACTTGTCGACGATCTCCCACCACCGGGTCTCGGTCGGCGTCCCCACGTACATCACCGACGTCGCACCGTTGGCCAAGGGCCCGTACACGATGTACGAGTGGCCGGTGACCCAGCCGATGTCGGCCGCGCACCAGTAGACGTCGGTGTCCCGCTTGAGGTCGAAGACGGCGAA
>JAWWOM010000212.1:0-4870 GCA_033851655.1 Frankiales bacterium | reverse complement strand
CTGGGCATCGAGGAGCAGACCACCCGCGAGCTGGCCGAGCGGGCAGCCGCCGAGGAGATCGCCTGGTCCCACCACGCACTGTGGCTCAAGGCCGAGCGGATGTCGGCGGAGTTCGACGCCCATGACGAGCACGAGGAGTGGCTGGCCGAGCTGGCCGACGCCATCGCGGTCGCCGAGGTCCAGGCCTGGGCCGAGCACGGGGAACGGCAGGCAGCCGAGCTCGCCGCCGCCGCCGAAGAGGCTTGGGCGGAGTACGCCGTCCGGCTCGCCGCCGAGGTCGCTGCCGCCGAGCTCGACGCCTGGACCGAGCACGCACTGTGGCTCAACGACCTGCGCGCCTCCGTCGAGGAGCAGGCCTGGACCGACCACGCCCAGTGGCTCAACGACCTGCGCGCCTCCGTCGAGGAGCAGGCCTGGACCGACCACGCCCAGTGGCTCAACAACCTGCGCGCCTCCGTCGAGGAGCAGGCCTGGACCGACCACGCAGCCCGGCTGGCGGTCGAGGTCGCCGCGGCCGAGCAGCTGGCCTGGGCCGAGCACGAGATCGTCCTCGCAGCTGAGGCGGAGGCAGCCCGGATCGCCGCCGAGGAAGAAGCAGCACGTCGTGCCGAGGAAGCGGCCGCAGCGGAGGCTGTCCTGCTGGCCGAGCAGGAGGCACAGACTGCGGCACGCCTCGCCGCTGAGGAGGAGGCTGCGCGCCTCGCCGCCGAGCAAGCAGCAGCGGCTCGGCTCGCCGCGGAGGCAGCCGAGGCCGAGGCCGCGCGGATCGCCGCCGAGCAGGCAGCGGCGGAGGCGGCGCGGATCGCCGCCGAGGAAGAGGCAGCCCGGATCGCCGCCGAGCGGGCAGCAGCTGAGGCTGCCCGTGCGGCGGCAGAGCAGGCCGCCGCGGAGTCCGCACGCATCGCTGCAGAGCACGCGGCCCGTGTCGCTGCGGAGGAAGCCGCAGCCGCAGAGGCCGTACGCCGTGCCGAGGAGGAAGCCGCAGCAGCCGAGGCCGCCCGGCTGGCCGCCGAGGCCGCAGAAGTCCAGCTCACCCAGGAGCAGCGGGAAGCCGCCGCCGAGTTCGCCCGCGCCGGCGCCGAGGCAGCCGAGGCCCACGCAGCTCGGATGGCCGCAGCGCAGGACGAGGCCGCCCGCATCAGCGCGCTCGGTGCCGAGGCCGGGCGGATGGCTATCGAGGCCGAGAACGCCCGGGTGACCGCAGAGCTCGAGGCTGCACAGGCGGCCCTCGAGGCGGAGAACGCCCGGCTGACCGCAGCGGCCGAGGAGGCCGTGCGGCAGCTGTCCGAGGACGCTGCCCGCATCAGCACTCCGCCGCCCCCGCCGCCCGGGTTCCAGCCGCCGCCGACCCCCATCTACGCCGACTCCACAGCGCTGGACGATCTCGCGGCGTTCGCGAATCTCGAGCAGAACGCCTCGGTCGCTTCGATGTTCTCGGAGATCTCGGCCAGTCCGCTGGACGACCCCCCTGCCGCTGCCCCGGAGGAGCCGGAGGTCGAGGAGGAGGAGCGAGAGCCGGCTTACGCCGGCGGCATGTCGGAGTTCGCCGACACCGCAAGCCTGCTGCGCGAGCTGTCGTCACTGGGCATCGAGGACGAGCCTGCCGGCGGATCCTCCGGGCCGTCCGCTCCCCGCGCGCCCGCGCCACGCCCCGGCGGCTCCTCGCAGTCAGCAGCCAACGCCGCCAAGGGCAAGCGCAAGGGACTGTTCGGGCGCTGAGGCCGGGCCGGGTCCCGTACGGCATCATGGCCTGATGCGCTGCATCCTCCAACGCGTCACCCGGGCGAGCGTCACCGTCGACGGCGAGATCCTCGGCAGCTTCGACGAACCAGGCCTCGTCCTCCTCGTCGGCGTCACCCACGATGACACGCCTGCCACCGCAGAAGCCTTGGCACGTAAGGTCTTTCGGCTGCGCATCATGTCGGAGGAGCGGTCGGCCGAGGATCTCGGAGCGCCGATCCTGGTGATCAGCCAGTTCACGCTGTACGGGGACACCCGCAAGGGCCGCCGCCCGTCGTGGCTGGCAGCGGCCGGCGGCCAGGTGGCCGAACCGCTCGTCGACCACGTCGTTGCGACCCTGCGGGCCGAGGGCGCGAGGGTCGAGACCGGCCGGTTCGGAGCCGACATGGCCGTGGAGCTGGTCAACGACGGGCCGATGACGTTGATGCTGGACAGCAACGACTCGCGCTGACCGGCGGTAACCTGGGGGAATGGCCAACGAGTCCGAGGTGACGCACGAGCCGCGGACGTGCGACGCGGCGCTGTCCCGCGCCTTCGAGTTCCTCGGCAAGCGCTGGAACGGCGTGCTTCTCGGCACTCTGATCTCCGGACCGGCCGGGTTCTCCGAGCTGCGCAGGGCGGTCATCGGCATCAGCGACTCGGTGCTCTCCGAGCGGCTGGCCGAGCTGACCAAGGCCGGGCTGATCACCAGGGCGGTCGATCCCGGGCCGCCGGTGACGGTCGCCTACAGCCTGACCGAGTCCGGCAAGGGCCTGTTGCCCGCGCTTGCGGAGCTCACCACCTGGGCGGTCGTCAACCTGCCCAAGGCCGACTGCTAACCGGTCCCGACACCGAGTCCCGCGCGAGGGGCGCCCAGCTGCGGCCGCCGGGTCGGTGCCAGCTCCAGCTCCTCGTAGGACAGCCCGGGAAGCGCCTCGATCGCAGCGGCCATCGGCTCGCCTTCGGCATCCACCACCTGCACGGTCTCCCCGTCCGGCGTCGCCCGCTTGACCACGGCCAGGGCGATCGGGCCCAGCTCGAAGTGGTGGACGGCCGTGCCCAGCCGACCGATCGACCTGCCGTCGCGTACGACGTCAGCACCGGGCGCCGGCAGCCGCTCCCGGCTGCCGTCCAGGTGCAGCAGGACCATCCGGCGGGGAGGCCGGCCCAGGTTGTGGACCCGGGCGACAGTCTCCTGGCCGCGGTAGCAACCCTTGTCCAGGTGCACGGCGGACGCCAGCAGACCGACCTCGTGCGGGATGGTCCGGTGGTCGGTCTCGATGCCCAGCCGCGGCTCGCCCGCAGCGACCCGCAACGCCTCGTACGCTGCTACTCCTGCTGCTGCGCCGAGATTCTTCGCCGTCTCGGTCAGCTGCGCCCTCGGGACGAACAGGTCGCGGCCACGCGAGGTCACGCGGCTCACCATGGCCGGGTGGAGCTCGGCGACCGGCTGCCAGACGATGGCCCAGTCATCGGTGACGTCGGCGACCTCGACCCGCAGCATGAACCGCATCGAGTCGAGGAACCCGGCGAGCGCGGGACCCGTACCAGGCTCGGCATGGATCCAGGTCGTCGTCCCGTCGTCGACCATCGCCAGGACGTGCTCGACGTGACCGTTGGGCGACAGGACGAGGCCGGTGGTGCCCTGACCGGGGCGCAGGTCGGCGACGTGCTGGCTGATCAGTGAGTGCAGCCAGGACAGCCGATCGGGGCCCGTGACGGTGAGGACGGCGCGGTTGGACAGGTCGACGAAGCCTTGCCCCTCGGCGAGCCGGCGCTGCTCGCGCAGCGGGTCGCCGTAGTGCGCAGCGACCCCCTCGTCCGGGGCGTCCGACGGCACGGCACCGGGCAGGCCAAGCAGCGGACTCGTCACCCGTTCAGCGTACGTCGCCGTTCGAGCCCCATCGAACCATCACCGGTCAGGCCTCCGGGGTGGAGGCGGCGGCCGCGCAGCCGTGGCAGAGGCCGAAGATCGCGACGTGGCCGACGTCGACGACGAAGCCGCGCTCGGCGTGCAGCTGCGAGACCAGCCCGGCCACCGTCTCCGGCGGCACCTCCTGGACGTGTTCACAGGACCGGCAGACCAGGTGCACGTGCTCGTCGGCCGTCACCGCGTGGTAGGTCGGGGCGCCGTGGCCGAGGTGGGCATGGGTGACCAGGCCCAGCCCCTCCAGCAGCTCGAGGGTGCGGTAGACGGTGGAGATGTTGACCCCGCCGGCGGTCTTGCGCACCTCGACGACGAGCTCGTCAGGGGTGGCGTGGCCGAGGCGGTCGACGGCCTCGAGGACCAGCTGGCGCTGGGGGGTCAGCCGGTAGCCGCGCGCCCGGAGCTCGGTCTGCCACGTCGACCCTGCCATGGCCCCGAGTCTAGGACGGGTCGGCCAGCTCACCCGGTACGCCGGCGACACCGACGGCGGCCAGAGCGCGCGGCCGGGACGGGGTACCCGCCTCACCTGCCCGGCGCTCGGCCTGCATGATCCCCCAGGTGTCGGGTCCCGAGGGGTCGGCGAGGTCCAGCAACAGCGACAGCGGGATCCCCGCCCGCAGCAGTCGCATGGCCGGATGTGGCTCGCTCACCTGAGGTCTCCGATCTTCCGTGTACGGGTCGCCGTCCTGGCTTTCCCTCAACAGAACCATCGGTTTCCGGGACATCTCGAAGCAGGACCGGACGGGTGATCCGGGGCAACGGCGGTTGCTGCAATCGCCCGATTCAGGTTGGGGTACCGGCAAAATCAGTACGCGCCGCCGCCGCGCAGGACGGCGAACAGGGTCTTCCACAGGATGGAGATGTCCAGCGCAGGAGACCAGTTCTCGACGTAGTAGAGGTCCAGCCGTACGGACTCCTCCCACGTGAGGTCCGAGCGGCCGCTGACCTGCCACAGGCCGGTGATGCCGGGGCGGACCATCAGCCGGCGGCGGACGTCGGCCCCGTACTCCTCGACCTCGGACGGCAGTGGTGGGCGGGGCCCGACCAACGCCATGTTGCCGCGCAGCACGTTGAGCAGCTGGGGCAGCTCGTCGAGCGAGTACTTGCGCAGGAACCGGCCGGAGCGGGTCACCCGTGGGTCGTTGCGCATCTTGAACAGCAACCCGTCGCTCTCGTTGCTGTTCCGGAGCTCGGCCAGCCGGGCCTCGGCGTCGACCACCATGG
>JAWWOM010000181.1:0-3110 GCA_033851655.1 Frankiales bacterium | reverse complement strand
GTTGTGCCCCCGCCCGCCGGGCTGTGCATGGAGGAAGTGCCGCCCAGCGCGTCGATACGGTCCTTCAGCCCGACCAGCCCTGAGCCCCGTAGCGGATCGGCGCCGCCGACACCGTCGTCACGCACGCGCACCCGGAGCGTGCCGTCTGAGGCTTCGACCTCGACCTCGACCAGAGTGGCGCGCGAGTGCTTCGCCGCGTTGGTCAGCATCTCCGAGATGACGTAGTAGGCGCCCACCTCGACGGGCTCGGGCAGCCGGCCATCGATCCGGAGGTCCATGTCCACCGGGACGGCTGAGCGCCGCCCGAGTGCACGCAGCGCCGGCCGCAGCCCCGCGGTGGACAGGATCGCGGGATGTATGCCACGGCAGATCTCGCGCAGTTCCTCGATCACCCCTACGAGGTCCTCGGCGACCTCGGTGATCTCGGTGCGGACCTCGTCGCTCTCGTGCGGCGCCGCCACCATGCGCAGCCTGAATGCCAGCGCCAGGAGGCGTTGCTGGGCGCCGTCGTGCAGGTCCCGCTCGATTCGACGGCGGGCATCGTCCGAGGCCGCGACGATCCGCGCGCGCGAGGTGAGGAGCTCCGTCCGGTTCTGCGCGTTCGCCACCGCGGTGGCGACCAGGTCGGTGAACTCGGTCATCCGGTGCTCGGTGTCGAGCGGCAGTGACCCGTGCCCGGAGCCGACCGCGATCATCCCCCACAGCCGGCCGTTGACGTGGATCGGCACGCCGACCGCGCAGCGTAGCCCCTCGTCGAGGTACTGCTCCCCGCCCGGAACGTCGCGGTAGTCGTCGACACGGGCGGCCTCGCCGGTACGCAGGACGGTCGCTGTCAGCCCGGTCGGCGGATAGCCCTCCCAGTGCTTTCCAACCCGCACGTGCGGGCCGGTGGTGCCTTCGTTGGCGACCAGCGTCGCCGTTCCGTCGAGCTCGAACCGGATCATCCTGGCGGTGCCGCCGCCGAAATGCCCGAGAGCCTCCCTGGTCGCGGCCGCGAAGACCGCCTCGGGCGGCTCGCCGCGCGCGACCAGCATGGCCAGGCGCCGTAGTGCCGCCTGGGTGTCCGCGAGTTCCTGCAGCTCTTGCTTGGCCTGGGCGTTGGCGATCGCTGTCGCGGCCAGCTCGGTGAAGTCCGCCATCCGGTCGGCAGTGCCGGAAGGGAACGGCCCCCGCCTGGTCAAGGCGGTCACCACGCCCCACAGGCGGCCCTCGACGATGATCGGGCTGGCCGCCATCGATTGGATGCCCAGCTCGCGTAGGCCGTCCGCGACCGGGTCAGAGACGCCGCTCCACGTGTCCTGGTTCACCACCGCGGAGCGACCCGTCCGCCACACCAGCGCCGGTGCCAGGTAGTCGCGAAGCTCGATGCGCGCACCGACCGGCAGCTGGACCGTGTCGTCCCCGGCGCACCCCACGACCACGACCGAGGACCCGTCCGGCAGGACCCGGCCAACACCGGCGTTGTCAGCGCCAAGCAGCCGGCGGATCTCCTCGGAGATCGCGGTCAGCACGTCGGTCGGCGTCGCACCGCCGGCCACCAGCATGGCCACGCGCCGCAGCGCGGCCTGCTCGTCGGCAAGCTGACGCGACCGGATCTGGTCCGACGGGTCAGCGCTTGCCCCCGCATCAGTGGTCTGGCCCACGTCGGCGCCGGTTCTTGGCGCGTTCACAGGCTGACGGTAACCCCATGCTCCGCGGCCCGACAAGGCCGCGGCCCCGCTGGCGACGACAGGACGCGGGCTAGCCTCCACAGCGGAATCCCCGCTGGCTGCAATGCGTCGCGCCGTCGTCCCTGCGACGATGGTCCAATGGAAATGCGGTGCCTGCTGGTTGACGACAACGACGTGTTCCTCGAGGCGGCGAGCAATCTGCTGCAGCGTGAAGGCGTCACCGTCGTCGGCGTGGCCTCGAGCACCGCCGAGGCGCTCTTTCAGGCCCGCGTGCTCTCCCCGGACCTCATCCTGGTCGACGTGGGGCTCGGGGACGAGAGCGGCTTTGATCTTGCCCGGCTCCTGGCCGAGGAAGGGCAGGGCGGCCCGGCCGAGGTGATCCTGATCTCGGCGCGCGCCGAAGCGGACTTCGCGGATCTGATCGCCGAAAGCCCGGCGGCCGGATTCTTGGCGAAGTCGGATCTGTCGGCGCGGGTGATCGGCCGGATCCTCGCCTGCAGGCCGTGAACTGCATCCTCTCTTGTGGCTGACAGGGATGCCCGCATGCCTGCTGGCCAGTAGGGGATCTGGGCGCTGGCTGCGAAGACATCACCAGCAGTGGGCGCCATGGTGGTGAGCATCAGCAAGAGCCCGGGCAAGCCGGGGATCTGAAGGAGGCACGGGAGAAGCCATGGTGAACATTCACGCTGTGAGGACCCGACACGCCCGCGGCCAGACGCCCGGAACGATGCAGGCGGTCCGGGCCGAGGCGCTGTTCGTGTCGCCACTTCAACCGTCTGACGCGGCCGCCCCCGACGAGGTCCGCTGGGCCGTCGTGACGACCATGCGCCGGCTGGGCGTCGCCGGCTGTGCGGCACAGATGGCCACCGACTTCGGCGACCACCCGGACACCGCGCCCGCGCGCATGACGTGGGCGCTTGAGGCCGTCCGGACCGTCTATGCGTCGACGCCGGTCCCGGCGCATACGCGGCGACCGCCGGCAAGAAGCGCTCATCCGCTCGCCTCGTAACGCCACCACTGCCTGGGGTCTCCATGGGTCGGCGTGAGGCCAGCGCGTTCCTGCCGCACCTGACGCCCACGTCGTTGGTCCGCCAGAGTTTGGCGCATGGTAGCAGTGCAGGACCTAACAGGAGCAGCCTGGACATTCAGGAACTCACCTCCGGAGGTGCGCGGATGCCGAGCGGTCCGGCGGGCGTGGTCCCGCAGAGGGAGCTCACCAGTACGCGTGCCCGTCCCAGGTGAGCTTGGGCAGAACAGACTGCCAGTGCGTCCCGTCGGCCACGCGCAACGTCGAGGTCAGCACGATCGGAGCCGTGCCCCGGGTCACTACGACGGTGCCGTGAGCCGGGTCGACGCTCACTTTGTCGGTGGCCGGGCCGGGGTAGGTCCAGGAGGCGAAGACCGCAGGGGCTGCGGCCAGCTCGGTGGTGTGCCCAGCCT
>JAWWOM010000175.1:0-5331 GCA_033851655.1 Frankiales bacterium | reverse complement strand
CCCACTTCCACTACACGCTGATGGGAGCCGGGCTGACCGGTGCCATCGGGGCGTTGTTCTACTGGTTCCCCAAGATGACCGGGCGGATGTACAACGAGCGGCTCGCCAAGATCTCGTTCTGGACCGTACAGATCGGCTTCAACGTCGTGTTCCTCGGCATGTTCGCGGTCGGTCTGGCCGGCCAACCCCGTCGGGTGTTCACCTACGCGCACACCTTCGCGGTCGGCAACTTCGTGTCGTCGATCGGTGCCTATGTCATCGGCCTGGGCATGCTCCTCATGCTCTACACGGTCATCAGCGGCTGGCGGCGTGGCCCGATCGCTCCGGCCAACCCGTGGGGCGGGAAGTCGCTCGAGTGGGCTGTGCCCAACCCCATTCCGCTGTCGAACTTCGAGGTGCTCCCGGTGGTTGTCGCGGACGCTTATGGTTACGGCGAGGGAGATCTGACTCCCCAGCACTGGCTCGAAGGTGCCGGACACCAGGACCCGGAAAAGGTCGGGGCAATTGCCGGAGCCATGACCACGGACGACACCGATCGGGCCACGCCATGACCGTATCGACCGTGAGCGACCCGGTCCACCACGAGGAAGACCGGGACTCGATCGGCCGGCGCTGGCGCGGCGGAGTGGTCCTGCTCATCCTCGCCGACGTCGCTTTCGTCGCGAGCTTTGTCTTCGCCTACTTCTACCTTCGGGGCCTCAACACGGACGGGGCCTGGCTGGCCAAGGGTCAGCGCATCGCGCCGATCTGGGTCGGCTGGGTCGTTGCGGCCATTCTCATCCTGAGCGCCGCGGCCTACCGCTGGGGACAGGCGGGGTTGGCGAACGGCAGGCGGAGCAGGCTGCTCGCGGGCGTTGCGATCGCGTTCCTCCTCGTGATCGTCGACCTGGTGGTGCAGTATCTCCAGCTCGCGACACTGTCGTTCGGGGCGGGGCACAGCGCCTACTCGTCCTGCATCTATGTGCTCGCCGGCGCCAACGTCTTCCACCTGCTGCTCACGGCGTTCCTGGGCCTCGGCGTCTGGAACCGCGGCCGGCTGGACCGGTACGCGGCGGACAACGACTGGCAGGTGCGGATCATCGGCATCTGGTGGACCTGGATCGCGGTCGCAGCCGTGATCACCGCGTTCACCACCTCCTTCGTCGCCAGCCCTAACCACATGCACATCCTCGGCTGACTGCTCGCAGGTCAGCTGGTCGACTGGCCGGCGCCAAGCGCAGAAACCCAGGCCGGCAGTGCGACCCGGGCGAAGTCCGCCCCGCCCTGACTGACCGCCCACAGCTGGGGGTGGCGCGCGTCCCCCGACGCGGCGAAACCGGCATCGGTGGAGGTGGGCGCAAGATCGGTGAGCCCGGCGGGCGCCTTGCCCTGGTCGGACCAGGTGGCACCGCTGTCGGCTGAGGCCAAGACGTGCCCGGCGTCGTCGAGCATCCACACCTCGGCGCCCTGGCAGCCCCACACCGGAATCCCTGACGGGCCGGCGAAAGAGCCGCCGGCGGACCACGAGGCACCACCATCACTGGTCCGTTCGACCGTGATCCGGTGGTCGGCGGCAATCACCGGAAGCAGCCAGGACCTCCCGGATCCACATGGGGCGAGGGCCGCCACAGCGGAACCGATGAGGGCGTCCACCGGCGTCCAGCTCCGGCCGCCATCAGTCGTCTGCACCGCGACCGGCGCACCCTTGACTCCGTGTCCGGTCAGCCAGCCCAGGCTGCCGTCCGCCCATGCGACGGCATCCAGCCGCAGCTGTCCGGCGGGCGCGAGGCTGGTCGCTGCCGTGATGGTTCGCCACCCCTTGTTGTCGGAGCGCACCACCGTCCCCCCCGCGAGCACCACAGTCGTTCCGTTGGGCGACAGGGCAACTGCCTGCCGGGAGTCCGCCACCGGGCCGGGCAGCTCGGCAGGGCTCCATTGCGTCTGCGGCCCTGTCCTGACCAGGAGCGGCGAGGTGAGCAGCCGCCCGTACGGTTCGACGGCGACCGCTGCGCTCCCGTCCGGACCGATGCCCAGGGCGAGACCTCCTTCGGTGGGAACCGCTGCCGGTGTGGCGTTCTGGACGTGCTGCCAACCGTCCGTGGTGTGCAGCACCAGCCACGACGTGCCGCTCGGCCATACGGCCCAGCCGTTGTCCGCGTCCACCATCCGGAGGTACGGGGCCCGGGTCGGCTGCGGCGCGCCTGCTGCCGCCTGGCCGGCGCTGCTCGTGGCAGAGTGGGTGTTCCCGCTGCAGCCGGCAGCGGCGACCAGGGCCACGACGACGGCGGCCCGCGAGCGGCATCGCCTGGCCTCGCGACGATCGGCCCGTGCACGGAGCCTCATGCAAGCAGCCGCCGGATCTCGTCCCGTACGGTCTCGGCGTAGGTGGCCGTGAGCTCCTGGGTCGCTCCGTCTCCGAGATAGGCCAGCGTCGTGCCGTCCGTCCCGACGAAATAGATGCCTTCCCCGTGCTCGATCATCCCGACCGACGGGACCTGGACGCCGATCCCGTACGCGGCGGTCAGGCTCTGCAGGTCGGTGGCCGAGCCGGCGAGAAAGTGCCAGTTCGGCAGGTCGTCGAGGCCGTGGGACGTCGTGAAGGCAGCGACGTCCGGGACGCCGGTGAACAGCGGGTTGCTGTCGATTGCGATGATCTCGACGCGGGCGGAAAGTGCCCCGAGCTCACGGTCGGCCATGGCCAGCTGGCTGGCGATCAGCGGGCACTCGTCGCTGCACACCGGGTCGAGAAACGTGACCACGGTGAGCTTGCCGCGCAGGCTCGCCGACGAGACAGACCTGCCCCTCTGGTCAGTCAGCGCGAAAGTGGGGGCCGGCCGATGGCCAATCGGCACCACGCCGCCGCCGCCGTCCGCCGCGACCGCTGCAGGGCCCGCCGGTCCGAGGAGGACCGCGGCCGTGATGAGAGGTGCGACGACGAGCGACCCGAGGCCGAACACGGCTGTGCCTGCCGCGAGCGGCTCACGGAGCCTGGCCAAGGGCAGGCGGTTGGCCGGGCTCGCTGCCGCCCCGGGCGCCTGCCATCCGGGGAGGGCACAGCACAGGACCACGGCCAACGGCAGCGCCGTGTTCGGGTCGGTGGCCATGCCGCCGAGCACACCGAAGTCCTGCGCGAGCCACCAGGTGGCCGCGCACAGCAGGAGACCGGCAACCACCCAACCGGCCGCACGGCTCAGCCACAGGCCGGCGGCGACCACGAGAAGTGCCGCCAGGACCACGGTGTTGAGGACCACCGGATGCCGGCTGGCCGCGTCGGCGACCGCGGAGATCGGTCGACGCAGCACGTCGGGTTGCCGGGTGGCAGCTCCGTCAGCGAACGGTGCCGCCGCGCCGGAGCTGGACCAGAAACCCTCCCAGGGCAGGGCTTGCAGTCCGGCGCCGATCAGCAGCCAGGTGCCGACGGTCCGCCGTACGAGCAGCGCGCTGCGATCACCCTCCCACCACGACCACGGAGCCATCAGCAGACCGGCGCCGAGCAGGTAGACGAGTACGGCGCCGGGTGCCCCCACGAGCCATCCGGCACCGGGGCTGAACAGACCGCCCATGCCCTCCCCGACAACCCACACCAACAGGCTCCAGGCCACGGAGGCGAGGAGTGCGACGCGGCTGAGCAGGCCGGTGCGACTGAGGATGATCAGCGCACCCAGGCCGATCTGGATCCAGACTGTCGCCGCATCCGCGGTGACCGGGTGACGGGTGAAGACCCGGACGAGTGGCCCGGCGGCGGCGCTCACCCAGTGCGGCCCTCCGGCGAGCCCAGGAGTCAGCACCTCCCGGCCGAAGCCGGCTGCCATCTGCGGCTGAGCCTGGAGCAGCCCGTCGACGATCCAGAGCAGCCCCAGGGCGACGCGGAGGAACCGGCGGGCCGCCGGCTCCGCGGGTCCCCGACCAGCCGGCCGGCCGAACAAGCCCGCTGCCCACGAGTCGAGGCGAGCCTCATGCTGTCGGGCGAGCCACCACACCACGACTGCGGTCGCCGCGGCAGCGAGCAGGAGCCAGCCGAGACTTTGCAGCAGGAGGGCATCCAGGCTCGAGCTCAGATCCGCAACTGGGCCGCCGGGCACCGAGGGCACTGCGTCGCCTCCGAGTTCGGAGCCGTGGCCGGGACCGGCCGAGCGACGCGAGTTTACTCTGATGAAGGCAGCCCGGGCAGTGCTATCCGCACCCGATATCCGTGCCGGACCTTGGAGGGCAGGACGTGCGCACAAGCCCCGTACGACTCTGCTTGGCCGTCCTTGGGGTGCTCGTCCTCGCAGCTTGCGCGACGGGGCGTTCGCAAGGTCGGTCGGCCCCTACTGCCGGTACGGTCGCGCAGCGGACGGTTCCGGATGCGATCGCCCAGCTTGCCTTTCAGGACGGCCAGGGGAAGCCTGTGACGCTGGCGTCGTTGCGTGGCAAGACCGTCGTCCTGACCGACTTCCTGTCGCTGTGCCAGGAAGTCTGCCCACTCACCAGCGCCAACCTGGGGCAGGTACGCCAGGCGGTGGAACGGGCCGGTCGGCAGACGGACATCGAGCTGGTCGAGGTGACGGTGGACCCGTCGCGCGACACCCCGGCCCGCCTCGCCGCGTACTCCACGATCATCGGCGCCGGTGGCAACTGGCAGCTGCTGACCGGCACCGCAGCCAACGTGGCGGCACTGTGGAAATGGTTCGGTGTGGCCTACGAGCGGCAGCCGGAGTCGTCGCCGGCACCGGTCGACTGGTGGACCGGCAAGCCGTTGACCTACGACGTGGGGCATTCCGACGTGCTGTTCTTCCTCGACCCAGCGGGTGTCGAGCGCTATCTGATCACGGGGGCGCCCAATGCCGCGTCCGTGCCCGTCCCGGCAGCCCTGGCGAGCTTTCTCAACGACGAAGGCCGAAAGAACCGCGCGTCCCCTGATGCGGGTGCGTGGACCGCCTCGGACGTGGATGCCGTACTCAGCTGGCTAACCGGAGCACAGCTCAACGCAAGCTGAGCACCGCAGCAAGCTGAAATGGTGCGTCGGGATTCTCCTGCTGGAGGTTCGGCGATCGGGGCGGCGCGGTCGCGCATTGCCGCCGGGGAGACAGCGGAGCCTGCTACTGGGACGAGTGCGCAGCGCCGCCGAGGTTGGTCCCGACGACGGTCACACCGTCCACGGCGTAGAGCTTGACAATGGGCAGGTTCTTGATCAGCGCGACCTTCAGGTCCGAGGCGCGGAAGTACCCGAGCACGCCCCCGGCGCCGGTCACTCCGACGAGCTGAGGTCCGTAGCCGTCATGACCGGTCACCGGTCCCTCAAGTGCATACGTCTGCCCTTGGGCGTTGGTCGGATACCCGTGCGCAGGGAAGTGGGTGACGTAGACCGTG
>JAWWOM010000155.1:0-20022 GCA_033851655.1 Frankiales bacterium | reverse complement strand
GGCCGTCCGGTCGAGGCGATGTGGAACGCCTCGGCGATCGTCCGCGGGATGTCGTCGGCATGCTGCACCAGGAAGTTGTGCTTGGTGATCGGCATCGTGATGCCGCAGATGTCCGCCTCCTGGAAGGCGTCCGTGCCGATCGCGGCACTGGCGACCTGACCGGTGATGGCGACGATCGGCACCGAGTCCATGTACGCGTCCGCGATCGGCGTGACGAGGTTGGTCGCGCCCGGGCCCGAGGTCGCCATGCAGACGCCTACGCGGCCGGTCGCCAGCGCGTACCCCTGTGCCGCGTGGCCGGCTCCCTGCTCGTGCCGGACCAGGATGTGCCGGAGCTGGGAGTCGAACAACGGATCGTAGGCGGGCAGGATCGCGCCGCCGGGGATGCCGAACACGACCTCCGCCCCCGCCGCCTCGAGACTGTGGACGAGGGACTGAGCTCCGGTCACCTGCTCTGACATGGCGCCTTCTCCGGTTCTGGTGCGGTCGGGTCTTACGGTCGAGACTCGTGGTGCAGTCGAGCCTGGGCAAACAAAAACCCCTCGGCCACGAGGGCATGCGAGGGGTTGCGCGCTAGCGGTGACGGAAGTCAGCCAGCGCGCCCGGTAACTACGAGGCGGGTGTAGGACACGGAGAAAGACTGTCTCAGTGATCGCCCGCTGTCAACCGGGCTCGGGCCGGGTCTCACGATGCGGGCCGCCCGGTTCGGTCAGGGCGTCAATGCGCGTCGGCCTCCGCCGCTGACAGCTGCGCGGGGACGTTGCCGTTGATCTGCGCCAGCAACCTGGAGCTGACGATCGGCGCGTTGGCAGCGAGCATCGGCCCGATCAGCGCCGGCGGCCCGGCCTTGGCGAACAGCCAGCCCTGGGCCAGCGTCGCCCCCATCGCCGCGAGCTGCTGCGCCTGACCCGGCTCCTCGACGCCCTCGGCGATCAGCGACATCCCGAGATCTGCCGCCAGCCGTACGATCGCGCGGGTCAGCGCAGCCACGTCCTGGTCATGACCGAGTCCCGCAACGAACGAGCGGTCGACCTTGACCGTGTCGACGGGCAGCACCCTCAGGTAGGACAGCGACGACCAGCCGGTGCCGAAGTCGTCGACGGCGAGGCCGACGCCCATGTCCCGCAGCATCTGCAGCTTGGCGACCGTGCGGTCGGCGTCGTCGATCAGCACGCTCTCGGTCAGCTCGATCGTGAGGTGCCGCGCCTGGAGCTGGTGCGCACGCAGCGTCGTCGCGACCGACTCGACCAGCCGCGGTGCCTGCAGCTGGCGGGCCGAGACGTTGACGGAGAGCCGGACGTCGATGCCCTGACGGCGCCACCGGGCGACCTGGCGACAGGCCTGGTCCAGCACCCAGCGCCCGATCGGGACGATCAGGCCACTCTCCTCGGCGAAGGGTACGAACTCCAGCGGGCCGACCGGCCCGCGGAGCCGGGACTCCCAGCGCAACAAGGCTTCCACGGAGACGACGCGGCCAGAACGCATGTCGACGACCGGTTGGTAGACGACCGCCAGCTCGCCCCGGTCGATGGCTCCGCGCAGCTCGCGCTCGAGCTCGACCTTGCGCAGCACGTGCGCGTACATCTCCGGCTCGAACACCTCGACCCGGCCCTTGCCCAGCGCCTTGGCGCGGTACATCGCCAGGTCGGCATCGCGCACCAGGCTGTCGGCGTCGTCTCCCGGCCGGGCAACGGCGATGCCGACGCTGGCGCTGACCACGATCTCGGACTCGCCCAGCATGAACGGCAGCTCGAGCACGTGCAGCAGCCGTTTGCCTACCTCGTGGGGACCACCGAGCTCGGCGCAGGGCGGCAGCAGCACCGCGAACTCGTCACCGCCGAGCCGGGCGACCGTGTCATCAGGGCGTACCGCATCGAGCAGGCGGTCCGCCGCCTGTCGCAGCAGCAGGTCCCCCATCGCGTGACCGAGGCTGTCGTTGACCGCCTTGAACCCGTCGAGGTCGATGAACAGCAACGAGACCTGGTGGCCGGCCTCCATCGCGGCCGGCAACGCCTCGGCGATCCGAGCGCGCATCCGCGCCCGGTTGGCCAACCCGGTCAGCTCGTCGCTGAACGCCAGCTCGGTGAGCCGGTGCTCGAGGGACTTGCGCTCGCTGATGTCCCGGGTGTTGATGACGATGCCGCGCACGACGGGGCTGTCCAGCCGGTCCGTGAAGACGGACTCGACGTGACGCCACTCGCCCCGCGCGTCCCGTACCCGGCTCTCGATCACGGTTGCCCGGTGCAGGTCGACCCCGAGCTCGGCAGTGCTCATCGAGTCCAGCGCGCCCGCGAAGCGGAGCTGGGCCTCTGCGCTGTCGAGAGGATGCACGAGGTCCATCAGCAGCTGCCCGATCAGCTCACCTTCGCGGTAGCCGAACACCCGCTCGACGGCTGCGCTCTGCCACACGATCCGGCCGTCCGCATCGACGACGGTCATCACGTCGCTCGAGCCCTGCACGAGGGAACGGAAGAGCTCCTCCCGGGCGGCCAGGGCGCGGCTGAGACCGAACGTGTCCAGGACCGCGACGGCCTGGCGGACCAGCACGGTGGACACCAGCAGGAAGATCAGCCCGACCTCGACCAGCCCCGGACGGTGGCCGAAAGCAAGGTCGCCCACGGCAGCCAACGTCGCGACCACCAGGGCTGCGTACGGGAGCAGCGTCATCGCCCGGGTCGGCAACCGGTCGGCGGGCAGGTCAGCGGCGCTCATGTCCTCGACCCGGCCGCCGGCCAGCGCCATCACCAGGTAGCCGGCGAACCAGCCGACCTCGAGCAGGTGGCCTCCGGTGTACGTCTGGTGCTGGGAAGCGACGGCGTAGACCAGGTCGGTGCTGCCCAGCAGGAACACCGCCCCGACCCCGATCACCACCGGGGTACGCGAAGCCCGCGACATCCGGCGGATCAGCAGCAGCCCCAGGCTGAGCACGAGCGTGTCCGCCACCGGGTAGAGCATCTCGACCACTGCCGCAGTGGTGCCGTCGCTCAGGGTGGCGTCGTCCCAGATCGGCCGCAGCACGGCCACCCAGCCCACCAGCAGGATCGAGCCGCTGACCAGGGTCGCGTCCAGCGCGTGCCGGGAGCGGGACTCCGCGGGGCGCCGGGCGCCCGGATAGAGCAGCAGCGCAGCCACCGTCAGCGGGATGCCGCCGACGAACCCGATGTCCTGGACGCCGGGCGACCCGGGAGCGTGGCCGAAGATCAGCTCGTTGGCCGTCCACAGCGTCTGGCCGGCACCCCAGCTCAGCGCCGCCGCGGCGAGCAGCCGCCAGGCCAACCTCATCCGGCCGGTCGTACGGGCGGCCGCGCCGAGACCAGCGGCTCCGCCGTACAGCGCGGCTACGGCGATGAAGACGTCCGAGAGCGCCCGGCCGTCCGAGGTGTCCCCCCAGCCCAGCAGACAGCACACGGTGAAGGCCGCGACCGCTGCGGCCAGCACGGCCGGACGGGGACGCAACCACCCCGAGCTGCACGCGGTGCTGGTCATCTGCCTCAGATCGACGGACGGGACGGCTGGTTGGTGACCCGAACGGCGCTGTTGCCCGAGGCCGATCGCATCGCGTCGACGGTCATCCGGCCCAGCAGTTCAGCGCACACTATCCACCCCGGTGACCACCCGGGCAGCCGAACCCGGAACTTGTCGGCGCCCTCCTCGAGCGCGACTACGACACCTGGTTCGGCGGCAAGCGCTGCCATGGCGATGGCGGCGCCCGCTGGTGTCAGGCGGAGGCCCGGACCACCAACGTCGGCTGGAACACCGTCGTACGAACGGGAGTCGCCTCGTCGTCGATGCGCTGGAGCAGCAGCCGTACCATCTCGGCCGCCATCTGCTCGAGCGGCTGCCGGACGGTGGTCAGCGCCGGCCGGGCGTCCGTCGCTGCCCGGCTGTCGTCGAACCCGACCACAGCCACGTCCTCGGGGACGCGCCGTCCGTGGTCGCGCAGCACGTGCAGCGCACCGGCAGCCATGAGGTCGTTGGCGGCGAACAGCCCGTCGAGGTCGGGCCTGCTGGCGAGCAGCTCGGTCATCGCCGCCTCCCCGGTCTCGACCGTGTAGCCGCCGGTCACGAGCGTCACGTCGGTGACACCGTGGCGGGCCATGGTCAGCAGGAAGCCCTTGCTGCGTTCTGCGGCGCCACGGGCATCCGACGGGCCGGCGATGACGCCCATCCGGCGGCGGCCGCGCGAGAGCAGCCGGGCCGCGGCCAGCGAACCGCCGGCCCGGTTGTCGGCCGCGACCGTCGTCAGGCCGACCGACTTGGCCGCGGGACCCAGCAGCACCGCGGGCGCCTGCTGCGCGGCCAGCTGCGCACAGAGCGGATCGCGGGTGTTCATCGAGACCACCAGCGCCCCGTCGATGTCGCGGAGGGCAAGCCGCCGGGTCAGCTCGCCGCGGCTGGCCGGGTTGTCGGCGACCAGCAGCTCGAGGCGCAGGCTGTTGCTGCGCAGCAGGTCGAGCGCCCCGGCGGCGACCCTGCCGAAGAAGGGATCGCCGAGGATGCGCGAGAGGAACGGGTCGTCGAAGCCGTCGGCACTCGCGGACGACACGATGAGGGCAACAGTGCCGGAGCGCCGGGTGACCAGCGACCGGGCCGCGCGGTTGGGCACGTACCCGGTGGCCTCGACGGCACTCAGCACGATCTGCTGCAGTACGGGGTCGACGTTGCGAGTGCCGTTGACCACCCGCGAGACGGTGGCCGGTGAGACCCCGGCCACCCGCGCGACCTGATCCAGCGTCACGCCGCCGGGTCGGACCTGGTGAGCCACTGTGCGGTTATAGCAGAGCAGCGTTTCCGGACCCGCACGCCGAGCAGCTTGGCCGTCGTGGGACGCTGACCGTGGTTGCCGATTCGTTATCGCGAAGACATTGACCCGACGCCTCGGCACGGGTTCAATCTTCGTAAACGCTTCCGGTACCGGTACCGGAAACGGTTCCGCCGCCTTTATGCTGGTTGCGGGGTTCATCGGCGGGCGCAACGGCCGATAGGGTCCCGCACCCTCGCGCGAGCGGCCGCCCGCGCTGCACCTCAGATCCGCAGACCCTGGAGAGACATGGATACGACCGCCCCGCTCACCCTGGCCGGCTCGCCGCTGGTCAGCTTCACCTCGCCCGACGCCGACCGTGCCCTCATCGACACGCTGCCGGCATCGTTCCGCTGGGGTGTGGCGACGTCGGCCTACCAGATCGAGGGCGCGGTGGCAGAAGACGGCCGAACCCCCTCCATCTGGGACACCTACTGCCAGGTGCCCGGCGCGATCGCCGACGCGACGAACGGCGATGTCGCCTGCGACCACTACCACCGGATGCCCGAGGACGTCGCCCTGATCCGCGCCCTCGGGGTCGACACCTACCGCTTCTCGGTGTCGTGGAGCCGGGTCCAGCCGCACGGGAGGGGTCCGGCGAACCCGGCCGGCCTCGCGTTCTACGACCGGCTGGTCGACGAGCTGCTCGGCCAGGGCATCGACCCCTGGGTGACGCTCTACCACTGGGACCTTCCGCAGGAGCTCGAGGACGCCGGCGGCTGGCCCGTACGGGACACCGCCTACCGCTTCGCCGACTACTCGATGATGGTGTTCGACCAGCTCAGCGACCGCGTCCGCACCTGGACGACGCTGAACGAGCCGTGGTGCACCGCGATGCTCGGCTACGCCTACGGGGCCCAGGCTCCCGGACGTACCGAGTTCCCGGCCGCGATGCACGCTGTCCACCATCTGCTGCTCGGCCACGGCCTGGCCACCCAGCGGATGCGTGAGGCGGCCAGCGGGCCGATCGACCTCGGCATCACGCTCAACACCGCGGCCGTGGAGCCGGCAACCGAGTCCCCCGTGGACTTCCGCGCGGCTGCACTTGCCGACGCGCTCGGCACCCGGATCTACCTCGACCCGATCGTCAAGGGTCACTACCCGGTCGACCTGGTCGAGGAGCTGGGCCGGGTCGGCATCGAGTTCCCGATCCAGGACGGCGACCTCGAGATCATCTCGGCGCCGACCGACGTGCTCGGGATCAACTTCTACTTCGGTTCGGTCATCTCCGGCACCGACCTCGAGGGCGGCACCACCGCGCCCGGCGGCCTCCCCGTCGTGCGCAACGTGCCGCTCGGGACGCCGCTGACCGCCATGGGCTGGGAGATCATGCCCGACTGGTTCACCAAGCACCTGGTGCGGCTCGGCCGGGACTACGACATGCCGATGGTGATCACCGAGAACGGCGCAGCGTTCGACGACGTCGCCGACTCCGATGACTTCGTGGCCGACGACAACCGCACCGCCTACCTGTCCTCGCACATCGCCGCCGTCGCCGAGGCCCGGCAGCAGGGGGCCGACCTACGCGGCTACTTCGCCTGGTCGCTGATGGACAACTTCGAGTGGTCCTACGGCTACGCCAAGCGATTCGGCCTGGTCCGGGTCGACTACGACAGCCAGGTCCGCACGCCCAAGCAGAGCGCGCACTGGTACAGCGACACCATCCACCGCGTACGGACCTCGGACGCCTCCGAGTAGCCACCCGCAACGCAGACGAGCCGGACCGGGACAGCACACAGGCTGACCCGGTCCGGTTTTTGGGTGCCGCCGCATCACCTGACCACCGGCCCGCCACGCCGTACGACACGCCACAGTTCTCGCCACCTGGCGCTAAGTCGGGCGTGGCGCTCGGCAAACGGCGCGCCACGCCGCACGACACGCCACAGTTCTCGCCACCTGGCGCAAAGTCGGGCGGGGCGGGGGCGGGGTCAGGGTAGCGACACTGTCCGGTTGTCCAGCCAGACGGTCAGGTCCTCGGCCGAGCACGGGCGGGCGACGTGGTAGCCCTGCGCCAGGTCGACGTCGATCGCGGACAGCAGCGCCAGCGCGCCCGGCGTCTCCACACCTTCGGCGGTCACGGCCATGCCGAACCGATGGGCGACGTCGACCACCAGCGAGGCGATGTCGGCGTCCCGCGGGTCGGTGTCGATGTCGACGACGAAACCGCGGTCCAGCTTGAGGGTGTTCGCCGGCAGCGCCTTGAGGTAGGCGAGCGAGGAGTACCCCGTACCGAAGTCGTCGATGGCGACCGAGATGCCGGCCTGCTGGCAGCGGCCCAGCGCCGCCATGGCGGGGCCGCGGAACAGTGCCGACTCGGTGATCTCCAGCTGTAGTGCCTGCGGTGGCAGCCGGTGCCGGTCGAGGACCGCCAGCGCCTGCTGGGCGAAGCCCGGCCGCTCGACCAGCTGGGCGGGGACGTTGACCGCCGCCTGCAGTACGTGGCCCTGGTCGCGCCAGCGGGTCAGCTGGCCGGCCGCCTCCTCGAGTGCCCAGAACGAGATGCGGGCCGCGAGCCCGGCCTGCTCGGCGATCGGGATGAACCGTTGGGCGGCGAGCAGCCCGTGCACCGGGTGCTGCCACCGGGCCAGCGCCTCGACCGCTCGGACCGAGCCGTCACGCAGGTCCAGCAGCGGCTGGTAGTGCAGCAGCAGCTGGTCCGACTCCAGCCCGTGGCGCAGCTCGGTCAGGGTGGTCCAGCGGGCGGCCTGATCCTCGCCCATCGTGTCGGTGTAGACGGCCGGGACGCCGAGACCGAGCCGCTTGGCGCGGTACATCGCCAGGTCGGCCGCGCGCAGCAGGGTGATCGGGTCGAGGCCGTGCTCCGGGGCGAACGCGATGCCGATGCTGGCCGTGACCTGGATGGCCACACCGTCGACGGACAGTCCGGGCTCCAGCGCCGAGGACACGTCCTCGGCCAGCTTCCAGGCGTCGTCGGGCAGTGCGCCGTCGCAGACGATGGCGAACTCGTCGCCGCCCAGCCGGGTCGGCACGGCACCGCTGGCAGCGGAGGCCGCCTGGATCCGCTCGCCGACGGACTGCAGCACCCGGTCGCCGACCTCGTGGCCCAGCGCGTCGTTCACGTCCTTGAAGCCGTCGAGGTCGAGCAGCAGCAGGGCTGTGCGCCGTCCGTCGTTCAGCCGGTCGCGCAGGTCCTGCAGCAGCAGGTGCCGGTTGCCCAGCCCGGTCAGCAGGTCCGTGGACACGAGCTCGAGCAGCTGCGCCTCGACGGCGCGCCGGCGGCGTACCTCGTCGCGGGACTCGGTCAGCAGCTGAGCATTGTCCACTGCCAGGGCTATCTGGGCGCCGACCCGGTGGGCGAAGAGTACGTCGTCCTCGTCGTACGGCGGCCGGCCCTCGTCGCGGCACACGCCCAGGATGCCGACGGCTCGGTCGCGGGCGCGCAGCGGCACCATGAGCAGGCTGGACAGACCGAACTGCGCGTAGTACGGCCGATAGGGCGCGTCGATGCGGGTGCGGAGGCTGTCGAACGACGTCCGTGCCAGCAGCACGGGGGACTCCGACCGCAGCGCCAGCTCGAGCAGGCCGCCGGGGGCCGGGGGATGCCGGCGGCCGTCGACGACCTCGCGCATGAAGGCACGGTTCTCGAGGTTGTCGTGGTGGAAGGCGGCCGGCCGGACCAAACCGTCCTCGTCGAGGACCCACAGCACGGCCGCGTCCCCGAGCGAGGCGGCGACCGCCTTGGCGGCCACACTGAGCAGCGTGCGGTAGTCCGTCGTGGCGGCGGCAAGAGTGTCCGCGATGTCGAGCAGACCCGGAACTGGCTCCGGCATCGCTGACTGCTCCCGGGGCCCCGTTCCCCGTGTCATAGATCGATAGTGACAGGTCCACCGACCGTCTGCGGGGTTTCGTTCAGAGCGGGATGTTGCCGTGGTGTCCGCGGGTCACGGCGGCTCCGGCCAGCGCGGCGACGATCTCTCCACGGGCCTCCGCCGGTAGGACGATCTTGTCCACGACGCCCAGGGCCACGGCGCGGTCGAGGCCGCCGGAGATGACTTCGTGCTCCTCGGCCAGCTCGGCCTCGACCTCCGGCCGCTGCTCCTCGGGCACCTCGGCGAGCCGCTTGCGGTGCAGGATCCGTACGGCGGCGACGGCCCCCATGACGGCCACCTCCGCCCCCGGCAGGGCGAACACGGCGGTCGCGCCGAGCGCCCGGGAGTTCATGGCGATGTAGGCGCCGCCGTAGGCCTTGCGGGTGACCAGGGTGACCCGGGGCACCGTGGCCTCCGCGAACGCGTGCAGCAGCTTGGCGCCGCGGCGCACGACGCCTTCCCACTCCTGGCCGACGCCCGGCAGATAGCCGGGGACGTCGACGATGACGATCAGCGGCACCCCGAAGGCGTCGCACATCCGGACGAAGCGCGCGGCCTTCTCGGCGCTGGTGGAGTCGAGGCAGCCGCCGAGGCGCATCGGGTTGTTGGCGATGACGCCCACGGTGCGGCCGGACATCCGGCCGAGGGTGGTGACGATGTTCGGCGCCCACTTGGCGTGCAGCTCGACCCCCGGCCCGTCGAGCAGGCCGTCCACGATCGGGTGCACGTCGTAGGCCCGCTTGAGGTTCTCGGGCAGCACCGAGCTCAGGTCGAACTCGGGGACCGGGTCCGGGCTGAACCGGCCCTGGCGGCCCAGCAGCTCGGTGAGCTCGCGGGTCTTCTCGTACGCGGCGTCCTCGGTCTCGGCGACCACGTGCACGACTCCGGACCGGCGTCCGTGCACCTCGGGTCCGCCGAGCCGGGCCATGTCGACGTCCTCGCCGGTGACGCTGCGGACGACCTCCGGGCCGGTCACGAAGACCCGGCCGTTGGGGGCGAGGATGACGATGTCGGTCAGCGCCGGTCCGTACGCTGCCCCGCCGGCCGCCGGGCCGAGGACGACGGAGAGCTGGGGCACCCGCCCGGAGGCCACGGTCATCGCCGTGAAGACCCGGCCGATGGCGTCGAGGGACTCGACGCCGTCGCGCAGCCGGGCTCCGCCGGAGTGCCAGAAGCCGATGATCGGCGAGCGGTCGCGCATCGCGATGTCGTAGGCCTCGACGATGTGCCGGCAACCGGCCGTGCCCATCGCGCCGCCCTGGACGGTCGCATCGCTGGCGAACACCACGACCGGCGAGCCGCCGACCCGGCCCACCCCGGCGAGCACGCCGCTGCCGTCGTCCTCGGGGGTGATCGGCTCGAAGCTGCCCTCGTCGACGAACCGCTCGAGCCTCGTACGGGGTGAGCGGGCGTCCGACCTGCGCTGGACCGACAGCACGTCGCCATCCTTGGCGGCGCCGCTCTTGTCTCCGACCAGCGTCACGCTTCGGTCCTTCCGGACGGGTAGGGGCGGATGACCACCGCGGCGTTGGCCCCGCCGAAGCCGAAGCTGTTGGACAGCGCGGCCTTGCCGGTGAAGTCGATCTTGCGGTTGTCGTGCCGGATCAGGTCCAGCGTGATCTCGGGGTCGGGGTCGTCGAGGTTGCGGATCGCGGGCGCGATGCCGTCCCTGATGGCGAGCACCGTCGCGATCGCCTCGACCGCACCGGCGGCACCGAGCATGTGCCCGGTCATGGACTTGGTGGCGGTGACCGCTGCGCCGGCCACCGCGTCGCCCAGAACGGAGACGATGGCGCCTGCCTCGGCGAGGTCGCCGGCCGGCGTGGACGTGGCGTGTGCGTTGATGTGCACGATGTCTGACGGCTGGACGCCGGCCTCGGCCATCGCGATCCTCATCGCCCGCGCGGCCCCCTGGCCGGACGGGTCCGGTGCGGCCATGTGGTAGGCGTCGGCGGTCACCCCGACCCCAGCGATCTCTGCGTAGATGTGGGCGCCGCGGGCCAGCGCGTGCTCCTCTGACTCGAGGATCAGCAACCCGGCACCCTCGCCGAGGATGAAGCCGTCACGGCCGGTGTCGTACGGGCGACTGGCGGCCTGCGGATCGTCCTCACGGGTCGACAGGGCCTTCATCGAGGCGAACGCCGACATCGGGAGCGGGTGGATGCACGCCTCGGCGCCGCCGGCGATCACGACGTCGGCCCGGCCGAGCCGGATCAGGTCGACGGCCCAGGACAGCGCCTCGGTGCCGGAGGCGCAGGCGCTGACCGGGGTGTGCGCGCCGGCGCGGGCGCCCAGCTTGAGCGAGACCGTGGCGGCGGCGCCGTTGGGCATCAGCATCTGGATCGTGTGCGGGCTGACCCGTCGGGCGCCCTTCTCACGCAGGACGTCGTACTGGCCGTAGATCGTGGTGACGCCGCCGATGCCGGAGGCGCAGACCACCGCCAGCCGGTCGGGGTCCACCTCGGGGGAACCGGCGTCGGCCCACGCCTCGCGGGCGGCGATCAGGGCCAGCTGCTGGATCCGGTCGAGCGTGCGTGCCTCGACCCGGTCGAGCACCTCGGACGGGTCGACGGCTACCGGTGCGGCGAGCCGCACCGGTAGCTCGGACCAGTCGGGTTCGAGGAGCGTGACGCCGGACCGTCCGGCGAGCAGCCCCTCCCAGGTCGATGCGACATCCCCGCCGACGGGCGTGGTCGCGCCGAGACCGGTGACGACGACGGTGACCTGGTTCTCGCGGGTCATGCAGTGACACCAGCCTTGACGATGTAGGTGACGGCGTCGCCAACCGTGCGCAGGTCCTTGACGCTCTCGTCGGGGATCCGGACGCCGAACTTCTCCTCAGCGGCCACGACGACCTCGACCATCGACAGCGAGTCGACGTCCAGGTCGTCGGTGAAGCTCTTGTCCATCTGCACGTCGGACGCCGGGATGCCGGTGACCTCGTTCACGATGTCGGCCAGGCCGGCGAGGACCTCGGTCTCGGTCATGCGGTTTGCCTCCTTGGGCTCGGCCGAGGTTCCGGCCTGTGGGGTACGGCGGGTCCGCCGTACAGGGGTGTAGCGGTCAGTCTGGACGTTGGTCGTACCGGAACTGCAATCAGGGGAGGACGACGACCTGCCCGGCGTAGTTGAGCCCGGAGCCGAATCCCAGCAGCAGGGCCAGCGAGCCGCTCTCGACCTCGCCGGTCTCGAGCACCCTGGCCAGCGCCATCGGGATGGAGGCGGCCGAGGTGTTGCCGGACTCGACCACGTCCCTGGCCACGACGACGTCATCGGCCAGGCCGAGCGCCCGCACCACGGAGTCGATGATCCGGGCGTTGGCCTGGTGGAGGACGACGACCTTGAGGTCGGCCACCTCGACCCCTGCCCGCGAGCAGGCCTCGTGAACCACGGGGGCCAGTGACGTGGTGGCCCAGCGGAAGACGGCCGGCCCGGCCATCCGCAGGAACGGGTCGCTGCCCAGACAGGTGATCAGGTCGCCCCGCTCGCCGTCGCTGCCCCAGACCACCGGCCCGATGCCAGGCTCGTCGGAGGGGCCGACGACCACGGCACCCGCGCCGTCGGCGAACAGGATGCAGGTGCCGCGGTCGGTCCAGTCGACCAGCGCCGACATCTTCTCGGCGCCGATCACCAGGACCCGGCGGGCGTTGCCGGAACGGATCGCGTCCGAGGCCTGGGCCACGGCGTACGGGAACCCGGCACAGGCCGCGTTGACGTCCAGCGCTCCGGGCGACGGGATGCCGAGCCGGCTGGCGATCAGCGGCGCAGCACCCGGCATCCGGTCGGCGTGCGAGCAGCTCGCGACCAGGACCAGGTCGATGTCGGCAGGGGTCAGGCCCGCGGCGGCGAGCGCCTTGGCGCCGGCGGCTGCGCCCATGTCGACGACGGTCTCGTCGGGGGCCGCGATGCGCCGGCTGACGATGCCGGTGCGCTCACGGATCCACTGGTCGTTGGTGTCGACCATCGTCTCGAGCTCGCTGTTGGGCATCACCCGCACCGGGCGGTAGTCACCCACGCCGATGATGCGGGCGCCGGGGGCGCCGGGGGCGAGCTTCACGCAGGGGCCTCCGTGGGGTGCAGCCGGGCGAGGGGCTGGCCGGGGTTGACCGGGTCGCCGGACTCGGCGAGCCACTCGACCAGGACCCCACCGTGGGCGGCCACCACGGTCTCCTGGCGGCCGCGGTTGTCCACGGTGCCGATCGGGTCGCCGCCGGCGACGACGGCGCCGATCGGCGTGTCGGCCGGCGCGAACAGGCCGGCGACGGGGGAGACGACCAGCCGCCACGCCGGCGCGGCCTCCGGCGTGACCCGCTTGTGGGCCATGATCAGGGCCGCCGCTGCCGGCAGGTCGTCCGGGGTCTTGACCGCGAGGGTCTCGACCCCCTTGAGGGTGCGCTTGACCAGGCCGGACAGGGTGCCGCCGGGGGTGAGCTCGATGACGGCCGTGACGCCCAGCTGGTCGAGGGACTTCATGCACAGGTCCCAGCGCACCGGCGCCGCCACCTGGCGGACCAGGCGCTGGAGCAGGTCGCTGCCCGAGGACACCACCGCACCGTCGGCGTTGGACAGCAGCAGCACGTCGGGGTCCCGTACGGTCACGCCGCCGATGAACGTCTCCAGCGCCTCGGCGGCCGGGGCCATGAAGGAGGTGTGGAACGCGCCGGCGACGGACAGCGGGATGACCCGGGCGCCGGGGGGAGGGTCCTGGCGCAGCTTGTCCAGGTTTTCCTGGCGGCCCGCGGCCACGATCTGGCCGGCTCCGTTGTGGTTGGCGGCGGTGAGGTCGAGGGCCTCGACGTGGGTCAGCACCTCTGCAGGGTCCCCACCGAGGATGGCGCTCATGCCGGTCGGGTCCAGCGCGGCGGCTGCGGCCATCGCCTTGCCTCTGGCCCCGACCAGGGCGAGGGCAGCCTCTGGCGACATGGCGCCGGCCAGCGCCGCAGCGGTGAGCTCGCCGACACTGTGGCCGGCCACGACGCCGACCGCCCGCTTCGCGGAGTCGGAGCGGAACAAGGCGTCGCTCGTGGCGAGTCCTGCCGCAACGAGCAGCGGCTGGGCGACGGCGGTGTCACGGATGCGGTCGGCGTCCCAGACCGTGCCGGCCGAGACCAGGTCGACGCCGACGACCGTCGACCACCAGCGCAGCCGATCGGCGAAGCCCGGCACCGCCTCGATCCAGGGCGTCAGGAAACCGGGCGTCTGAGCGCCTTGACCGGGGGCGAGGATCGCGAGCACGTGACCAGCCTGCCCCGCCCCGGGTCCGGGAGTCGCTGTCGGCTTCTACGAGTCTTGTCGGTCGGCTTTGGAGGTTTCCTCCAAATCAGCGCGGGTTCGTGCTCAGCGGGGCCGGGCCGGGTCGGCCTGCCCGGCGGCCTCGAGCCGACCGAACGCGAGCGCCAGCTGCAGTGCGAAGGCGTCCCTGGGGTTCGTGGCGTCCCGCCCGCAGACGTCGATGACCTTGCGCAACCTGTACCGGACGGTATTCGGGTGAACGAACAGCAGCCGGGCGGTGCCCTCCAGGGAACCAGCCTGTTCCAGGTACGTCGCCATGGTCTCGAGCAGGCTGCCACCCGCCTCGGCCAACCTTCTGTAGATGTCCTCCACCAGCTGGGCCTGCGCATCGCTGTCACCGGCGAGCGCCCGTTCCGGCAGCAGCTCGGCAGAGGCCACCGGCCGGGGCGCGTCCGGCCAGACAACGGCCGCGTGCAGGCCGGACATCGCCGACCGGGCCGAGTCGGCAGCACGGCTCAGGTCGGGAACCACCGTGCCCAGGACCACCGGGCCCGGCGCGAACTCGGCGAGCATCGCCCGCGCTGCCGGCATCGGGTCCTCGGCGCCACCGATGATCACCACGAGCCGCGGCCCGTGGACGCCGGCCAGGACGTCGCTGTCGCTGCGCCTGGCCGCCCGGTGCACGCCGTCGATGATCGTCTGTGCGTCCCGGCCCCGCGGCGTACCGACCAGCACCGACACCGAGGGGTGGCTGCGCCAGCCGAGGGCGGCGACCCTCGAGGCCAGCGACTGGTCCTGCTCGCCGCGCAGCAACGCATCGACGACGAGGGCCTCCAGCCGGGCGTCCCAGGCGCCGCGGGCCTCCGCGGTCTGGGCGTAGATCTCCGCTGCGGCGAAGGCGACCTCGCGGGAGTAGCGCAGGATCGCCTCCCGCAGGGCGGCCTCCTCGCCGGGGCCGGCCAGCGCCGGCACCTCGGACTCGACGACGTCGACGGTCAGCCGGACCAGCTCGACCGTCTGGTGCAGCGTGATCGCCCGCAGCAGCTCGCGGGGAGCCGCCCCGAACACCTCGCCGCTGACGCCGTCGCGGCGCGCCGGGTCGCGCAGCCAGGCGACGAACCCGGCGATGCCGGCCTGGGCGACCAGCGTCACCCAGGACCGCTGCTCCGCCGGCATGTCCCGGAACCACTCGAGCCGCTCGTCCATCCGCTGCGTGGTCTGCGTGGCCAGCGCCCCCGTCGCGCGCTCGACCCGCCGAACGGTCGCCACCCCGGGCGCCTTGGGCTGCCGGGGGGCGCGGGCCTTGCTCGAGTCGGGCACGCGACAGCCTCCCATGCGTCCCGTGGATGGGGTAGACAGAACCGGTGACCGCCCGCGACCCCCTCGAGGACCTGCGCCGGATCGTCTTCCTGCTCGACCGCCGCCGAGAGCCGGAGTACCGCGCCAAGGCCTTCCTGGGCGCCGCTCGTACCGTCCAGCAACGCGGGCCGGCCGAGATCGCAGCGCGCGCGGCCGCCGGCACGTTGCAGGAGCTGCCCGGCATCGGCAAGGCCACCGCAGCAGTCATCGTCGAGTCGCTGCGTGGTGAGGTGCCCGGCTACCTGGCCAAGCTCGAGCCGGGGTCCGATGCGCCGCTGGCCACCGGTGGGGAGGCACTGCGGGCGGCGCTGCGGGGTGACTGCCACGTCCACAGCGACTGGTCCGACGGCGGGGCCACCATCGAGGAGATGGCCCGTACGGCGATCGCGCTCGGCCACTCCTACATCGTGCTCACCGACCACTCGCCCCGGCTCACGGTGGCCCGCGGACTGACCCGGGAGCGGTTGCTCGAGCAGCTCGACGTGGTGGCCCGGCTCAACGACGAGCTCGCCCCGTTCCGGCTCCTCACCGGCATCGAGTGCGACATCCTGCTGGACGGGTCGCTGGACCAGGACCCCGACCTGCTGGAGCGACTCGACCTGGTCGTCGGCAGCGTGCACTCCAAGCTGCGGATGCCGGGCGAAGAGATGACCCCGCGGATGGTCGCAGCGGTGAGCAACCCGCTGCTGGACGTGCTCGGCCACTGCACGGGGCGGCTGGTCACCGGCCGCGGCCGGCCCGAGAGCGAGTTCGAGGCCGAGATCGTCTTCGAGGCCTGCCGGACGTTCGGCGTGGCCGTCGAGATCAACAGCCGGCCGGAGCGGCTGGACCCGCCGATGCGGTTGCTCCGGCTCGCGGTCGAGATGGGGTGCACGTTCTCGATCGACACCGACGCCCACGCGACCGGTCAGCTGGACTGGCAGCAGTACGGGTGCGCTCGGGCCCAGGAGGCCGGCGTGACGGCCGAGCGGGTCGTCAACACCCGGACCGCGGAGGAGTTGTTGGGCTGGACGGCCGCGCGCCGCTGACCCGCCGCGGGGTCAGCCGTGGCCGGCGGGGCGCTGGGCGGGGATCAGCATCGACAGCGGCAGGGTGAGGATGTCGGTGAACGTGTCGTCGATCGCGTCGGCGACGAGCAGTCCGCAGGCGACGTCGAGGCACAGCTCGTAGACCATCCGCTGGCTGCCGGTGGCTTCCTTCCTGCCGCAGCGGTGGCAGGTGCGACTGATCGCCTCGAGCCCGCTCCGGCGCAGCATCGCCCACATCCGCCGCCGCGAGGTCAGGATCGCCGCGCGCCAGGCCTCGTCCCGCGCGGTGTCCCGCAGGTCGCGGTCGACGGTGCTGGCGGTGAACATCAGGGAGTCGAACAGCCGGCGGCCGCTCTCGTCGTGGCAGCGGGCGGCGAGCAGCGGCATGCTGGCCAGGACCTGCTTGACCTGTACGGAGTTCGGCCCGAGGTACGGCTCGGCGTAGCCGGTCGCGGGGAAGACCTGGCGCCAGGGCCGCATCAGTGCCTGGTACTCGCCGCGGCTGAGGACCGGCTTGGCGTAGGTTGCGGCGATGGCGTCGCGTACCGCCTTGAGCGCCGTCGTCGTGACCTCCGGGTCGACCGTGACATAGTCGGCCTCGCCGGCCAGGTCGTCGTCGAAGAGGGCCACGACCGCCTCGAAGCAGGTGAGCACCTCGACCACCAGCGGCGAGTCGGGGCTCAGCGCACGGGCACGGGCCTGGGCGACCATCGGGGAGTTGCGCCACAGCTTGGCGAGCACGGGGATCTCGGCGTCGCCGATGTGCGGCAGCGCGGCGAGGACGCTGAGGATCTCGTCGATGTTCGGGTGCTGGTCCAGCACGTGGATGGCTGCCGCGCGCCGTCTGAACCCTCGTACTCCGCCCATGCACGGATCCTCGGCCATCCGGTGGACCGGCGAGAGCAAAACGGCACGGAAAGGTCCTTCCGAGGCGGAATATCCTCCGAAAGTGCTATGCCGGGCACCCGTTGGGTACCCGCTCACCATGGGGGCCCGTACAGGTGCACACTGATCTTCGGACGACGGGGGAGAGGCAGGGATCGACCGGTGGGTGAGAGCGCGATCGGCAAGCTGGCCACGGTGGTCAGCCGGGTTCGCGGCGCCGCCGGCCCGGGCGAGGTCTGCATCCTGGTCGGCGGCACGTACGAGACCTTCCTGGCCTACAGCGAGACCGTCCTCGAGCGGGGGCGTGAGGTGCTGGTGGTCAGCTCGCACAGCCCGGGCTCGTTCAACGTCGTCCCCTCGGCGAGCTCCGCCGACCGCAACCCGTACACCGATCCGCTGCCGGGACCAGACGCCCACGGCGTCGCCGGCGCCAACTGAGAGGTAGCACCGATGCTGGGGTACCGCGTACCGGCGCCAAATGAAGCCATGCTGATCTCCGGTGGCAAGCAGAAGGCGGAGGGGGACAGCACACTCCCGTTCAAGATCGTCACCGGGCACGGCGCGTGGGTGCTGCCGATCCTGCGCAAGACCTCGTTCCTCACCCTGGCCATGCGCGAGGCGGCCGTGACCGAGGACTGCGTGACCCAGCAGGGCATCGCACTCTCGGTACGTGCCGTGATCGCGTTCAAGGTGGGCAGCGACCCGGCCTCCATCGCGGCGGCCGCGCAGCGCTTCCTTGCCGACCAGAACCAGATGGACGAGCTCACCGGGCAGATCTTCGCCGGTCACCTGCGCTCGATCGTCGGCAGCATGACCGTCGAGGCGATCATCCGTGAGCGGCAGACCCTCGCCGAGAACGTCCTGGACGCCTCCAAGGTCGAGATGTCCAAGATCGGGCTGACCGTCGACAGCCTGCAGATCCAGTCGATCGACGACAAGGGCAGCGGTTACATCAAGGCGCTGGCCGCCCCGCACCAGGCGACGGTCAACCAGGCGGCGCAGATCGCCCAGGCAGCAGCCGACCAGGCCAGTGCCCAGGCCCAGCAGGAGAGCCAGCGAAACCAGGCCGAGTACGCCCGGCAGACCGCGGTCGCGCGGGCGCAGTACCAGGCGGAGATCGACAGCGCCCAGCAGAAGGCCGCGCAGGCCGGGCCGCTGGCTGCCGCCCAGGCCCAGCAGGCGGTGCTCGCCGAGCAGGCGCTGGTCGCCGTCAAGAACGCCGAGCTGCGCGAGGCGGAGCTGATCGCCGAGGTGGTCAAGCCCGCGCAGGCCGAGGCGGCGCGGATCCGTACCCTCGCCACCGCGCAGGCCGAGGCGACCACGCTGAGCGCCGGGGCCGCCGCCGCCCAGGGCCGGATCGCGCTGGACCAGGCGATCATCAGCCAGCTGCCCGACCTCGTACGGGCCGCCGCCGACGGGCTCAAGGGCGCCAACCTGACCATCCTGGACGGCACCGAGGGCGTCAACAGCGCCGTCGCCTCGCTGGCCTCGCAGGGGATGGCGATCCTCAACGCCGTCACCGAGGGGCTGTCCAAGACGGTGGGCCACCAGCCGGCACCCGTACGGACGCTGCCGACGTCCGCGCCGCCGGCGGAGGAGCAGGGCCGCTGATCGAGCTGCGCCGGGCAGCCGACCGGTTCTGTACCCGGACCGGCTGGCTGACCTCGTGGCACAGCTTCTCCTACGGCCAGTGGTACGACCCGGACAACGTCGGTTTCGGCCCCCTGGTGGTCAGCAACCACGACACGCTCGGTCCCGGCGCGGGGTTCGGCGACCACCGGCACAGCGACGTCGACATCGTGACCTTCGTCGTCGCCGGCACGCTCGCGCATGCCGACTCCACCGGTCACCAGGAGCTGCTCGGGCCGGCTGACCTGCAGGTGCTGCGCTCCGGCGCGGGGGTCGGGCACAGCGAGCGGAACGCCTCGGCCACCGAGCCGGTGGAGTACGTCCAGATGTGGGTCCGATCGACGGATCCCGAGGTCTCGTACGAGCGCGCGTCAGGCTCGGTCGCGGTCTCCGGCGGCGTCCTCTCGGTGGTCGGCCTCGAGCCGGGTGGCGCGTTCTCGTTGCCGGCTGAGGGGCTGCAGCACGCCTATCTGGTCAGCGGTTCGGTCGTGCTGGCGGACGGGCTGCGGCTCGCGGCGGGCGACGCGCTGAGCCTGGCCGGGGCACCGCTGGACCTGGTGGCCGAAACTCCCAGCAGGTTGCTGGCATGGAGATTGCGAATCGGGTGATCAAGGGCCGGAAAAGGGGGAAGGTAGGCGTCCGGCGGCGCAATGGCGCACCGCTGAAAGGGGCGTCCCCATGATCCACACCCCCCCGGCTGAGACCGGCGAAGCGCTGCTCCCGACCGTTGCCGAACCGCCCGGCGGTGAGACCGCAGCCGACGCCGCGGACCCCCCAGAACAACCACCCGCCCGCTGGCGGCGGCTCAGGCGCAGCCGGCTGGGGGTGGTCGCCCTGCTGCCGGCGTTGCTCCTGGCTGCCGTGTTCGTCGGCTCCCCGTTCTCGGGCACCGGCACCCACTCGGTGGACCAGCCGGCCGCCAGCCCGTCGGCCGACTACCGACCGGGAGTCGGCTCCGGCCGCTGACTTTGAGCCTGGATCGACGGCTTGTGACGGGAAGCGGTGCAGAAAGCGGCTCCGTGGTCGATGGAAGGGTGCACGCCTGACCCGTTCGACCCGAGGAGCACCGTCATGTCTGCCAGCACCTGGATCCGGAACCGCCCGATCGCGGTCAAGGTCCTCTCCGCCGTCGCGGTCGGTGTCACGTCGTTGCTCGTGGTCGGCGCGTACGGGGTCAGCTCCCTGCAGGCGGTCGACAACCACGCCACCTCCCTCTACGTGCACGCGGTGCAGCCCTACGAGCGACTGAGCAGGCTGGT
>JAWWOM010000121.1:0-16266 GCA_033851655.1 Frankiales bacterium | reverse complement strand
GGGCCACCTCGGGCCGGACCTGCTCGGCCCGGACTGGGACGAGGCGGAGGCCGTACGCCGGGTGGCTTCAGACCCGGACCGCGCGATCGCCGAGGCACTGCTCGACCAGCGCAACCTCGCCGGGATCGGCAACCTGTACAAGGCAGAGTCCTTGTTCCTGCGGGGTCTGCACCCCTGGACCACGGTTGCCCAGGTGCCCGACCTGCCGGCCCTGGTGTCGCTGGCCCATCGGCTGCTGCTCGCCAACCGCGACCGCTGGGACCAGGTGACGACCGGCGACCTGCGCCGCGGCCGGCAGCACTGGGTCTTCGAACGGCAGCGCGAGGCCTGCCGGCGTTGCGGCACGACGATCATGGTGGCCGAGCAGGGGGCTGACCCGGCGACCGCCCGGCTCAGCTACTGGTGCCCGCGCTGCCAGCCGGACCAGCGCTGAGACCGGTGGATGGGACAGCTAGTGCGGCGCACCGGTGAGGGTGCGGGCCAGCAGGGCGGCGCCCGCCGCGGTCTCCCCCGGCACCCCTGGCGTGCCGGTGAAGGTCACCAGCCAACGAAGGACGGTCTCGATGACGGCGCCGTCCGCCGTGATCTCGCCGGCCGCAGCGGAGTCCGTGGCCGGCTCGTCCCCGAGGGAGCCGGTGGGGCTCTCGGCGGCGGGCGGCAGCGGGTCGGCCGCCAGCATCACCCGGGCGATCGCCGCGCGGGCGACCGGCCACGCACCGTCGTAGCTGGGCAGCAGCAACCGGACCAGCTCCGCCGGCTCCTCGGCGGCCACCCTGACCAGCGCCGGGTGCGCGCCGAGGGTCTCGGCGGCGTGTCGCAGGGCCTGGGCCAGGCCCTCCTCGCCGCGGCCCGCGGCGAGGGCCGCGCAGTCCTGCGCCAGCGCGTCGACCCCTGCCGCGAGGGCCGCCGTCAGCAGGTCGCCCTTGGTCCGGAAGTGGTTGTACAGCGTGCCTTTGGCGATACCGGCGACCGACGCGACATCGCCCATGGTCGCCCGGCGGACGCCGTACTTCTCGACAGCCCGGCCGGTCGCCTCGAGGATGCCGGAGCGGGTCCGGCCCATCGCGTTGCCGGCCCTGGCTCGGGTGCCGCTGACCCGCACCGGGGCCGCCGAGGCCAGGGCGGTGTCGGTCTGCGTGAGGTCGAAACGTTCGGTTGCGGCGGGACCCGGCCCTGACTCGGCGGTCACCAGGTCAGGCAGCGTAGGTGACCGGCGAGGCGAGGGCCGGAGCGGACAGCAGGTCGGCGTTGGCGACTGGCACGGCGCTCACAGCGCTGACGGCGCCGACCCCGACAACGGGGGGATGCGGGTGAACCGGCTCAGTGCCGCGACCGGTCGTGACGACCAACGGCTCGCGGAGGGAGACCATCGGCCGCTCGGCCGGACCGCGGGCCAGCTCGGCCAGGTCGAGGGAGTCACTCACCTCCCGGAGCACGTCGGCAAGTCGCACGTCGAGCGCGTCGCAGATCGAGGAGAGCAGCTCGGAGGAGGCCTCCTTCTGACCGCGCTCGACCTCGGACAGGTAGCCCAGGGAGACCCGTGCGGCCGCGGAGACCTCGCGCAGCGTGCGCTGCTGGCGCAGTCGGGCATGGCGCAGGGCGTCGCCCAGCAGTTGCCGAAGCAGAACCATCAGCGCTTCCCTCCCCTGCCCTCATCGGCGTAGCGCCGACCAACGTGTCGTCAAATGCGGTGCGGACCTGTCACCACGCTACCCCCCCGGCGGGGGTTGCGGGAGCCGACACCGGCTCCCGGGTGTTCGCCCGTGGCGATCGCGGCTCAGGTCGCGGCCAGCCGCTCGGACAGCAGCGTCAGCGCCGCCTGGACACTGGCGGCGCGGATCTCGGCCCGGTCCCCGGTCAGCAGGAGCTGCTGCACGGATGAACCGTCGGGTCCCGCGCAGCCGACGAAAACGGTGCCGACAGCAGCGCCGTCCTGCGCGTCCGGACCGGCGACGCCGGTGGTCGACAGTCCCCAGTCAGTGTCCATCAACCGGCGCACCCCCTGGGCCATTCCGAGCGCAACCCGGGCGTCCACGGCCCCTGACTCGGCCAGCAGATCCTCGGGAACCCCGAGCAGCTGGGCCTTGAGCCGGGTCGCATACGCCGTCACTCCGCCGCGGAAGACGGCTGAGGAGCCGGGCACCTCCGTGAAGGCCGCGCCGAGCAGGCCGCCGGTCAGCGACTCGGCCACGGCGACGGTGAGCCCGCGCTGGGCCAGGCCGGCCACCACGTCAGCCGCCGGCCAGCTCACGACGCGATCAGGCCCGGCCGGCCCGGCGGACCGCCAATGCCCGGAACACGTAGTCACCACCGGTGACCAGCGTCACGACCAGGGCCACCGCCATGACGCCGACCGCGACGTCGTGCAGCCAGCCGCTGAGCGGCAGCACGTAGAGCCCGAGGCCGATGCCCTGCAGCAGGGTCTTGACCTTGCCACCGCGACTCGCCGGGATCACACCGAGCCGGATGACCCAGAACCGCAGTCCGGTCACGCCTACCTCGCGGGCGAGGATCACCACGGTGACCCACCAGGGCAGCTCGTCGACGATCGACAGCGAGACCAGCGCGGCACCGATCAGGGCCTTGTCGGCGATCGGGTCTGCGACCTTGCCGAAGTCGGTGACCAGCCCGCGACGGCGCGCGATGTCGCCGTCGATGCGGTCGGTCACGGAGGCGATCGCGAACGCGGCCCATGCAGCGACCCGCCAGCCCGAGCTGTGCGCCCCGTCGACGAAGAACAGAGCGACGAAGACCGGCACCAGCGCGATGCGGGCGATCGTCAGGTAGTTGGCCACGTTCAGGACCGGCGCCGCCGGCTGCTCGGCGCCCACCCGTGCGGGCGGCGGCAGCGGTGCGGAGACCTGGTCAGCTGACATGGGCCGGCTGCCGCTCGGCGGCGACCAGGTCCACGCCGGCCGTGGAGACGACCGTCGCGGTCACGAGCTCCCCGATGGCATAGGGCTGCCCGGCGCGAGGGAGCAACGTCGTGCTGCCGTCGACCTCGGGTGCCTGGTGCTCGGCCCGGCCCTCAGCCTCGCCGTCCGGTGCGATGGCCTCGACCAGCACCTCGACCGTGCTGCCGAGGCGCTCCTCGGCCCGCTGGCTGGTCAGCTCCTCGACCAGCGAGGTCAGCCGGGTCAGCCGTCGCGCGATCGCCGCCGGGGCGACCTTGCCGTCGAGGGACACGGCCTCGGTGCCGTCCTCGTCGGAGTAGCCGAACACGCCGACCGCGTCGAGCCGGGCACCGGTGAGGAACCGCTCGAGCTCGGCGACGTCAGCCTTACGCTCACCAGGGAATCCGACGATCACGTTGGATCGGATGCCGGCCTCCGGGGCACGGTCGCGGATCGCGGCGACCAGGTCGAGGAACCGATCGGTGTCGCCGAACCGGCGCATCCGGCGCAGGACCGTCGCGCTGGAGTGCTGGAAGGACAGGTCGAAGTACGGGACCACGCCGGGCGTCGAGGTGAGCACCTCGATCAGCGACGGCCGCATCTCGGCCGGCTGCAGATAGCTCAACCGGACCCGCTCGATGCCGTCGACCGCCGCCAGCTCCGGCAGCATCGTCTCGAGCAGCCGCAGCTCGCCGAGGTCCTTGCCGTACGACGTGGAGTTCTCGGAAACCAGGATCAGCTCGCGGACGCCCTGCTCGGCAAGCCAGCGCGCCTCGGCGAGGACGTCGGAGGGGCGGCGGGAGATGAACGAGCCGCGGAATGACGGGATCGCGCAGAAGGCGCACCGCCGGTCGCAGCCGGAGGCGATCTTGAGCGGCGCCGAGGGCCCGGAGCCGAGCCGGCGCCGTACCGGGCGCGGGCCGGAGGCGGGAGCCATCCCCTCGGGCAGGTCAGGGGCCTCCGGCTCGGGGGCGACCTGTGCGGGAAGGGCATGGCCGGGGACCGCGTGGGTGGCGGCACCGCGCTGGACCGGGCTGACCGGCAGCAGGGTACGGCGATCGCGGGGGGTGTGCGAGGCGACCGGTCGGCCGGCAAGGACGTCCTCGAGCCGGGCCGCGATGTCGGCGTACTGGTCGAAACCGAGGACGGCGTCCGCCTCCGGCAGCGCGGCGGCGAGCTGCTCGCCGTAGCGCTCGGCGAGGCATCCGACGGCGACGACGGCCTGCGGGCCCGGGCCCGGCGGTGCCGAGCCGATCTGGTGGACGCCGGACTTCAGGTCGGCGGCGGCGAGCAGCGTGTCGACCGAGTCCTTCTTGGCGGCCTCGATGAACCCGCAGGTGTTGACCAGCACGGCGTCGGCGTCGGCGGCCTCGTCGACGAGCTGCCAGCCCTCGGATGCGAGCCGGCCGGCCAGCTCCTCGCTGTCGGTCTCGTTGCGGGCGCAGCCGAGCGTGACCACGGCGAACCGGCGGGAGGGAGCGGCGGGGGCGGACACGGGTTCAGGGTACCGGCTGCGCGGCCGCCGGGTCGGTGCAGTGGCGAGGACCTCAGCCGTGCGAAGCACCCTTTGCCGGCGCGGGTGTGAACACGACGTGTCCCACGTTGCCGGTCTCCGGCAGCGACCCGATGTCCTTGCCGTTGACGACCAGGTCCACCGCCTTGGGAGCGCCGACGATGAGCCGGATCTGCTTGGGATCGGTGAAGTCCTTGGTCTGCCCGGTGACGAGGATGCCCTCGAAGAGGGTCTTGCCGGTGGAGTCCGCGACGTGGAACCAGCTGCGGGCACCGATCATGTTCAGCCGGAGGGTGACCCCTGACTGGCGGACCAGCGCGACATCGCTGGATGGGGTCGGAGTGACGGTGATCGTCGTCGTGGTGGTCGCGGCGGTCGACGGGCTGAGGGTCGCGGGAGCACTGCTCGGGGTGACGGAGATCCGCGACGTGGGCGCGACCGCCGGTGTCGTGGTGCCGATGGCGGTGCTGCTGCCGTTCTTGCCGGAGTTGGACACCAGGCTGAACACGGTCAGAGCGATGATCACCGCGAGCGTGGCCATGATCACGCTGCCCCAGTGGGCGCGCTGCGGCTTCATGCTGCGGGCGTACTGGTGCTCGGCCTCGAGCAGGTCCCCACCGGGCAGCCCGGGCGCCGGCGCCGCGGCGACGTCGGGCAGGTCGAAGCTGGCGAGCAACGGCTCCGGGTCGAGGCCGACGGCGCGGGCGATGGAGCGGACGTGCCCGCGGGCGTAGACGGCGCCCCCGCACTGCGAGAAGTCGTCCGCCTCGATGGCCCGGATCAGCGTGCCCCGGATGCGGGTGGCCAGCGCGACGTCATCGACGCTCAGTCCCTTGGCCGCCCGAGCGGCGGCAAGCTCGGACCCGAGTGACACTGACCCGCCTCCTGAGTGCACCGCATGAACGAACCGGGCGACCCGGCCCCGCGGACGAGTCTAGGCCGCGCCCGCGACATGTCTACAAACCCCCACATCCGACGCACATGTACGGGGTTTGCCGCGCGCTCAGCGCCGGTCGTAGGACCGGTCCGGGGCGCCGACGCCCTCGGCCCGGCCACCGTGCTGGACGACCCCCGGGGGCAGCGCCAGCCGGCGAAGGTAGAGCACCGAGTCGTACCGGTCGTCGCCGTCCGCGATGAAGGACGGCCGCCGGCCGGTCACCTCGAAGCCCATGGCCTCGTACAGCGCCATCGCGCCGTGGTTGTTGCCGCGCACGTCCAGCACCAGGTTCTCGACCCCGGCCGCCTGGGCGTCGTCGATGAGCGAGGACATCAGCGCCCTGCCGACGCCGCGGCCGCGTACCTCCGGGTGCGTCATCACCTTGCGCACGGTGGCGTTGCGGGACAGCACCAGATAGCTGAACCGCTCCCAGAAGCCGAAGCCGACCACCCGGTCACCGAGACTCACCACGCAGACCCGGACCCGGTGCGCCCTTGCCTGAGCGAGCAGGTCGTCGAACCAGGCTCGGTTGTCGACCTCGTCCGGTACGTCCAGCCAGCCCACGGCACCGCCGGCCCGTACGACCGCCGCGACCAGCGCGTGCACCCCGGCGAACAGCTCGTCGCTGCTCGCCACCGGCCACGTGACGTCGAGCTTGGACGCCAGCGGGAACGGATCCGTGTCGGGCGCGGGCGGACCGGCGTCGGACATCGCGGTCAACCGCCGCCGCGGATGCCGGTGATGACGTCGTCCAGCTCGTCGGGCTTGACCAGCACGTCGCGCGCCTTGGAACCCTCGCTCGGGCCGACGATGCCGCGGGACTCCATCAGGTCCATCAACCGGCCGGCCTTGGCGAAGCCGACCCGGAGCTTGCGCTGGAGCATCGACGTCGAGCCGAACTGCGTCGTGACCACCAGCTCCACCGCCTGGCAGAGCAGGTCGAGGTCGTCGCCGATGTCCTCGTCGACGTCCTTCTTGGACTCGGCGACGACGAACACGTCCTGCCGGAAGGCCGGCTGGGCTTGCTCCTTGCAGTGCGCCACGACCGCGTCGATCTCGGCCTCCGACACGTAGGCACCCTGGATCCGGATCGGCTTGCTCATGCCCATCGGCAGGAACAGGCCGTCGCCCTGGCCGATCAGCTTCTCGGCCCCCGGCTGGTCGAGGATGACCCGGGAGTCGGCCAGTGAGGAGGTGGAGAAGGCCAGCCGGGACGGGACGTTGGCCTTGATCAGGCCGGTCACCACGTCAACGGAGGGGCGCTGGGTCGCGAGCACCAGGTGGATGCCGGCGGCCCTGGCGAGCTGGGTGATCCGGACGATCGAGTCCTCGACGTCGCGCGGGGCGACCATCATCAGGTCGGCCAGCTCGTCGACCACGACGATGAGGTAGGGGTAGGGCGCGTAGACCCGCTCGCTGCCGGGCGGCGCCGTGATCTCGCCGGACCGGACCTTGCGGTTGAAGTCGTCGATGTGCCGGACCTGGTTGGCTGCGAGGTCCTCGTACCGGAGGTCCATCTCGCGGACGACCCACTGCAGCGCGTCGGCAGCCTTCTTGGCGTTGGTGATGATCGGCGTGACCAGGTGCGGGATGCCCTCGTAGATCGTCAGCTCAACCCGCTTGGGGTCGATCAGGATCAGCCGCACCTCGTCCGGCGTGGCCCTGGTGAGGATCGAGGTGATGAGGGAGTTGATGCAGCTGGACTTGCCAGCGCCGGTCGCCCCGGCGACCAGGATGTGCGGCATCTTGGCCAGGTTGGCGACGACGAACTTGCCCTCGACGTCCTTGCCCAGCGCGACGATGCACGGGTGGTGGTCGTTCTTGGCGACGCTCGAGCGCATGACATCGCCGAGCACCACCCACTCGCGGTCGGAGTTGGGGATCTCGATGCCGACCGCCGACTTGCCGGGGATCGGGCTGAGGATGCGGACGTCCGCCGACTTGACCGCGTAGGCGATGTTGCGCTGGATGCCGGTGATCTTCTCGACCTTGACCGCCGGACCGAGCTCGACCTCGTACCGGGTGACCGACGGGCCGCGGGAGAACCCGGTCACCGCCGCGTCGATCTCGAACTGCTCGAACACGCCGGTCAGCGCGGCGATCACCTCGTCGTTGGCCTTGCTCCGCGCCTTGCCCGGGGCGCCGGCGGAGAGCATGTCCGGCGGGGGCAGCTGGTAGCCGCTGGGCGACAACGGCAGCTGTACGCCCTTGCCCGGCGCCTTGCTGTGCTGGGGCGGCGTCCGCGGCGGCGGCGGCGGCATGACCAGTGTCGGCGCCTCGCTGTCCGGCGGCGGGACTCGTCCCGGCGTGGTCAGGTCGATGACCAACGGGGTCTCGGTGTCGAACGGGTTGTCGTCGAGCTGCGCCATCGCGGCAACCTTGCGGCGGGCCGACCGGCGCTTGCCCGCCTGCGGCTCCGGCTCGTGGTCGATCAGCGCGAGCAGCGCCGGGTCGAGCTCGACCGAGTCGTCACCGTCGAGCAGGCTGATGCCGGCGTCCTCGCCGGCGTCGGCCGCCACCCGGGTGCTCACGGTGTTCTCGAGGCTCTGCAGCGGGGTCCGGAAGAACCGGTCGCCCCACTCGCGCACCAGGTGCGGGACGGCGTGGACCGGCGTGGCCGTGAGCACGAGGAGGCCGAACACCGAGAGGAGGAGCAGCAGCAGCGCAGCCAGCGGTCCCGGCAGCGACAGCAGCGGGGACGTCGAGAGGAAGCCCAGGACACCGCCCGCTCGGCCGACCTTGTGGATGCCGAGGGACCAGTCCGGGGCGCCGTTCGCCAGGTGGATCATGCCGGTGACGCCGGCGGAGAGGATCAGCCAGCCGACGCTGCGCCGGCCCCGGCTCGCCGGGTCGGCCTCGTGCCGCAGCAACCGCCAGGCGAGCACGAGCAACAGGACGGGCAGGACCGCCGCCGATGCACCGACGGCACCGTGGACGAGGCCGGCCACGGTGTTGGCGACCCAGGAGCTGCCGTGCCACCAGAGGCCGTACCCGACGACGAGTGCGAGTGCCGCCGCCGCCAGACCGGCCCCGTCGCGGCGGTGCGCCGGGTCGAGGTCGCGGGCGCCGTGGCCGAGCAGCCGGACCGCCCCGCCGACACCGCGGGCGAGCAGCCCGAGCAACGCTGTGGTGGCCCGCCAGAACAGCCGCCAGACGGCGCGCATGATGCGGACCGGCAAGCCCGGGCCGCTGCGGCGCGGCCGCCCGGAGCGTCCTGAGCGACGGGCGGCAGCCGACCTGGCCGGTGACGTACGGGGTCGCGCTGCGCTGCGGGCCGGCGCGCCGGATCTCGCGGTGGCTCTGGGACGCTGCGGCGCAACCCTGGCCGCCGGCTTGCGGGCCGGCTGGGCAGCACGCTTGGGGCTCTTGCTGGTCTTGCCCTCGTCAGGAGCGGGCGCGCCGGACCTGCCCCCGGCCGGCTGCTTGCCGGACGGCTTGCCACCGCCGGAACGGGGCGCGACGGAGCCACGGGTCGCCATGCTCCGACCGTACCCCGCGAGCACCTCCGGTCACATCAGTCACACGCCGACACGCTGATCCGGGCCGCCCGGAACCGCTTCGGGGTCTCGAGCAGCACCGCGTGCCGCGGGTCGACGACCTCGAGGACGGCGTCCACGACCAGCCGCCGGACCCCCGCCAGCCGCGGGTCCGCCAGCACGGTCGCCAGCGCCGGCCGGTCGCCGCCGGTGACCACCGCATCCAGCCTGGTGAGCTCCGGCAGGAGGATCCTGACCGCCGTGTCGGCGGCGGCGGCGTAGGCCTCGCGCGCCTGCCCCTCCCGCCGGCGGGCGAACCGCTGCTGCGACCAGCCGCCCGCCGCACTGCGGCCCTGGACCAACCGGCTGCCGACCTTGGAGGCGACCAGCTCGGTACCGGCGAAGACCCCGGCCGCGTAGCCGCCCTTGCGGACGAGCAGCACCCCGATCACGCGGGGCCGGGCAGCGTGCTCGAGCAACCCGTGGTACGGGACCCCGTCCCGTACCCGCATCGGGGGGAACGGCGCCGCCACCTCGGCCCGCGTCCCGTCGGAGCCGGTCAGCACCAGGCCGGCGGAGGTTGCCTCCACTGCGGCGGGCCGGACGTCGTGCTCGGAGACGAACCGGTCGAGCCAACGGCCCAGCCGCTCCGGGGGGATCAGCGACGGGCCGGTGGCTGAGCTGGCTCCGCTCAACCTGGCTAGACCTCGACGATGGTCGGGATGATCATGGGCCGGCGACGGAAGTTGTCGCTGACCCACTTGCCGACCACCCGGCGGACCAGCTGGGACAGCTGGTGCGGCTCGGCGCCGCCCTCGGAGGCTGCGTTGAGCAGCGCCAGCTCGATCAGTGGCATGACCGAGTCGAAGACGCCCGGCTCGTCGGAGAAGCCACGCGCCGACAGGTGCGGCGGGGCGCTGGCCTTGCCGGTCGCCGAGTCGACGACCACCACGACGCTGATGAAGCCCTCGTCGCGCAGGATCCGGCGGTCCTTGAGCGAAGCCGCGCCGATCTCACCGACGGTCAGCCCGTCGACGAAGACGAAGCCGGCAGGGACCCGGCCCACGATGCCGGCCACGCCGTCGACCAGGTCCACCACCATGCCGTCGTCCGCCAGGACGATCCGGCTGTCGGGCACGCCGGTCAGCTTGGCCAGCTCGGCATGTGCCCGCAGGTGGCGCCACTCGCCGTGCACCGGCATCACGTTGCTGGGCCGCACCGCGTTGAGCAGGAACAGCAGCTCGCCGGCCGGCGCATGGCCGGACACGTGCACGAGAGCGTTGCTCTTGTGGATCACGTGGGCGCCCCAGCGGGACAACCCGTTGACCACCTTGAACACCGCGTCCTCGTTGCCGGGGATCAGGCTGCTGGCCAGGATCACGGTGTCGCCGGACTCGATCCGTACCGGATGGTCGCGGTTGGCCATGCGCGAGAGGGCCGAGAGCGGCTCGCCCTGGGACCCGGTGGAGATCAGGCACACCTGCTCGGGCGGCAGGGCGTCGATCTCGCGCGCGTCCATCACCAGCCCGGCGGGGATCCGCAGGTAGCCGAGGTCGCGGGCGACGCCCATGTTGCGCACCATCGAGCGGCCGATGAAGGCGACCTTGCGGTGGTGCTCCGCAGCCACATTAAGTGCCTGCTGGACCCGGTGGACGTGCGAGGCGAAGCAGGCGACGATCACCCGGCGCTTGGCCTTGCGGAACACCGAGTCGAGCACCGGGCCGATCTCGCGCTCCGGTGTGACGAAGCCGGGCACCTCGGCGTTGGTGGAGTCCGACATCAGCAGGTCGACGCCCTCGGCGCCGAGCCGGGCGAAGCCACCGAGGTCGGTGAGCCGGCCGTCGAGCGGCAGCTGGTCCATCTTGAAGTCGCCGGTGTGCAGGACGACACCAGCTGCCGTCCGGATCGCCACCGCGAGCGCGTCCGGGATCGAGTGGTTGACCGCGAAGAACTCGCAGTCGAACGGCCCGAGCCGCTCGCGGCCACCCTCCTTGACCTCCATCGTGTACGGCTTGATCCGGTGCTCCAGCAGCTTGCTCTCGAGCAGGGCGAGGGTGAGCCGCGACCCGATCAGCGGGATGTCCGGCTTCTCGCGCAGCAGGAACGGCACCGCCCCGATGTGGTCCTCGTGGCCGTGGGTCAGGATCACGGCCTCGATGTCGTCCAGCCGGTCACGGATGTAGCCGAAGTCCGGCAGGATCAGGTCGACGCCCGGCTGCTCGTTGTTGGGGAACAGCACGCCACAGTCGATGATCAGCAATCGGCCGCGGTGCTCGAGCACCGCCATGTTGCGGCCGATCTCGCCGAGGCCGCCGAGCGGGACGATCCGCAGGCCGTCCTCCGGCAGCTCCGGCGGGGCTCCGAGCTCGACGAACGGCTCGGCGCTGGTCACCCTGCGGTCTGGCGGTCGGTGCCGGCCAGGTCGGCTCCGGCAGCGGTCAGGGCGGCGCGCAGTGCGGCCACCTCGTCGTCGGTGGCGTCGACCAGGGGCGCACGTACGGGACCCCCGGGCAGCCCCAGCAGGCCGAGCGCCGCCTTGGTGGTGATGACGCCCTGCGTCGTGAAGAAGCCCTCGTAGGCCGGGAGCAGCCGGCGGTGGACGGCCAGCGCGCCGGCGGTGTCGCCGGCGTCGTGCGCCTCGACCATGGCGACGAGGTCGGCGGCGAACACGTGGCCCACCACGCTCACCATGCCGACGCCGCCGACGGAGAGCAGCGGCAGGTTGAGCATGTCCGTACCGGAGTAGTAGGCCAGGTCGGTGCGGGCCATCACCCAGCTGGACGCGCCCAGGTCGTCCTTGGCGTCCTTGACCGCCACCACGCGCTCGTGCTCCGACATCCGGACCAGCGTCTCGGTGGTGACCGCGACGCCCGTCCGGCCAGGGATGTCGTAGATCATCACCGGCAGCTCCGTGGCGTCGGCGACAGCGCTGAAGTGCAGCATCAGGCCGGCCTGCGGCGGCTTGTTGTAGTAGGGCGAGACCACCAGCAGGCCCCGGGCGCCGGCCTTCTCGGCCGAGCGGGCAAGCTCGACGCTGTGCGCCGTGTCGTTGCTGCCGGCTCCGGCGACGACGACGGCGCGGTCCCCCACGGCATCGACCACTGCCCGTACGAGCAGCTGCTTCTCGTGCTCGTCGGTGGTCGGCGACTCGCCGGTGGTGCCGTTGACGACGAGCCCGTCGCAGCCGCTGTCGACGAGGTGGGCCGCCAGCCGCTGGGCGCCGTCGACGTCGAGCGAGCCGTCACCGAGGAACGGGGTCACCATGGCCACGAGGACGCGGCCGAACGGCGCGCTGGGGGCAGTGGACTCAGGCATGGGCACAGGCTACCGGCAACGAATGGCGCCTGGCAGGGTGCGAGAACCCCGCCGCCGTCTGGTCGGGGTCCTGACGACGGCGGGGTCCAGCACAGCTATCGGCGGCCGGCAGAAGTTCGTGAGCCGGGAGGCCCGGGACACCGGAAAACCTGCGGTGGCGGGACCGCTCAGCCCTCGCTCACCATCGGGCTGGACGCGACCTCGGTGCCATCGGGGAGGGCCGAGATGGTGAAGTCGGCGAACACGTTGGGTGCCACGTCCTTGAGGGCGAGCAGGCAGGCGATCGCGCACTCGCGGATCTCGACGTCGGCGTGCTCGGTGGCGCGCATGGCGATGAAGTGCCGCCAGGCCCGGTAGTTGCCGGTGACGACGATGCGGGTCTCGGTCGCGTTGGGCAGCACCGAGCGGGCGGCCTGCCGGGCCTGCTTGCGGCGCAGCGTCGCGTTGCCGACGTCGGCGAAGGTCTTCTCCAGTCCTTCGAGCAGTGCGGTGTAGGCACTCAGCGCAGCGTCCGTGGCGTCGAGGAACAGCTGGTGCAGGTCGGGATCCTCGGCGATGACGGCCGGCTCGACCATGGCCGCGTCGCGCTCGGGGACGTAGCGCTGGGAGAGCTGGCTGTAGGAGAAGTGCCGGTGCCGGATCAGCTCGTGGGTGAGCGCACGGGAGATCCCGCTGAGGTAGACGCTGACCGTGCCGTGCTCGAGGACCGAGAGGTGGCCGACCTCGAGGATGTGCTGGAGGTAGCCGGCGTTGGTGGCCGTCGCGGGGTTGGGCTTGGTCCAGGACTGGTAGCACGCGCGGCCGGCGAACTCGGCGAGCGCCTGACCCCCGTCGGCGTCGGTCTCCCACGGCACGTCGGCCGGTGGCTCGAACTTGGTGTAGGCGACCACCTGGACCCTGAGCGGCACGATCTGGGGCACGAGCAACCTCTTGCATGCGAGAACTGCGACGGAGCCGCTGGTCTGGGGAAGATGCGGTTCAGCGACTCTAACCGGGAGGCCAGGTCGCGGCGTGGTGACCCGCCGGTACGCGGTGCCCTACGCTGAGCGGATGAGCCCCGGCGCCGACGTCTCGGTACGCGAAGCCACCGCATCGGACGTCTCCGCGATCGCCGAGGTGCAGGTCACCACCTGGCGGCAGGCGTACGGGAACATCCTGCCCCGCGACGTGCTCGACGGCCTCGACCCTGCGGTGGTCGAGGCCCGCTGGCGCGAGAGCATCGAAGGCAAAGCCCAGGCGAGGGCGCACGCGCTGATCGCCGTCGACGACGGCCGGATGGTCGGCATTGCCGCCGTCTCCCCCGCCACCGACGAGGACGAGGACCCGGGGACCACGGCCGAGCTCGGCCCGCTGCTGGTGCTGCCGGCCGTCCAGGGCAAGGGCCACGGCAGCCGGCTGCTGGCCGCTGCCATCGACCTGCTCCGCGCCGACGGGGTGTCGCGCGCCGTCTGCTGGGTCTTCCAGAGCGACAGCGGGACGCAGACGTTCTACGAGACGGCCGGCTGGGCACTGGACGGCGCCGCCCGCGACCTCGACGCCGCCGGCACCCTCGTCCGGGAGGTGCGCATGCACACCGACCTGTCGGCGGACCCGCAGCCGACCCTGGACGACGCCTGACCCCAGGCCCGCTGTTGGCGAGCTTGGCGGCTCATTCTGCCTGGACGACGAGGTTGCGCAGCTTGTCCGGGTCGAGGATCAGGTCGATGGCGACGATCTTGTCGTCGACGACCGTGATGCCGGCCACGGCCGCCACTCCCCGGCGGGACATCACGACCAGCCCGGCGGCACCGTTGACCATCGCCAGCCGGCAGGTCGGCGCGAACCGCGGGCCGGCGGTTGCCGCCTGCCGGGCGACGTCCGCGACCCCGGTGAGCAAGGACGGTGCGAGCCACGTACGGCCGCCGGTGTCCGCGCGGAAGACGACGTCGGGGTCGAGCAGCGACACCAGGCCCTCGAAGTCACCGCCCCTGGCCGCCGCGAGGAAGGCAGCAACCACCTTGCGCTGGCGGCCCACGTCGGGCTCCGGCCGCACCACCTCGCCACGTACGCGACGACGGGCCCGGCTGGCGAGCTGCCGGGTGGCGGCGGGGGTCCGGTCGACCATCGGCGCGATGTCCTCGAACGGCACTTCGAACATGTCGTGCAGCACGAAGGCCAGCCGCTCGGCCGGAGTGAGCATCTCGAGCACGATCAGCATGGCCAGCCCGACGGAGTCGGCCAGCAGCGCCTGCTGCTCCGGGTCGGTCCGGTCATCGACGGTCACGATCGGCTCCGGCAACCAGGTCCCGACGTAGTCGACCTTGCGGGACTGGCGCGCCCGCAACATGTCGATGCAGACCCGGCCGACGACGGTGGTCAGCCAGCCACCGACGTTGCGGATCGCCTCGTCCTGCGAGCGGCTCAGCCGCAGCCACGCCTCCTGCACCGCGTCCTCTGCCTCCGTCAGCGAACCGAGCATCCGGTAGGCCACCGCCTGCAGCTGGGCGCGGTGCCGCTCGAACTGCTCCGCCTGCCACGCGTCCTCGTTCACCTGCGCCGCCTCCGCTCAGGCCCGCGTACACGGACCTCCCCTACCTTGACGTACGGCAGCCCGCCGGTGTGACGAAACCGGCGGCAAGGGTCGGAAATGCCTGCTGCTGCTGGCCTTTGGTCACACCGCGGGATCGCGATCCGTCGAACAGATGACGAGACCGCACGATCCACCAGGAGCTGGCCGTGAGTGACCGCATCATCGACGAGCTCGAGGACGACTATCGCAGTCATCCGTTCCTCGGGACTCCACGAGGCAAGTTGACCCTGGCGCTGCTGTGCGCCATCGGCTTCCTCGACTTCATCGACGCATCGATCGTCAATGTCGCCCTGCCGAAGATCCGCTCGGACCTGCACTTCTCCGTGCAGGGGCTGCAGTGGGTGCTCAGCGGCTACCTGCTCACCTACGGCGGCTTCATGCTGCTCGGCGGCCGGGCGGGTGACCTGCTGGGACGTCGCAGGGTGCTGGTGACAGGGACGACCTTGTTCGGCATCTCCTCGTTGGTCGGCGGGTTTGCCGGCAGCGCAGGGGTTCTGGTCGGCGCCCGGCTCAGCCAGGGCCTCGGAGCGGCCATGATGCTGCCGGCGGCGTTGTCCCTGCTCACGACGATGTTCCGCGAGGGCAAGGAACGGCACACAGCGCTCGGGGTCTGGGGCGGTGTCGCCGGGTTGGCCTCTGCCGTCGGGGTGTTCCTCGGCGGGGTCCTCGCCGACGGGCCGGGCTGGCGCTGGGTGCTCTTCGTCAACCCGCCGATCTGCCTGCTCGTGCTGGCGGCGGTCTTCCTGATGATCCCCGGCGAGCGGCGGCAGTCCCGGCTCGCCGATTTCGACCTGACCGGGTCCGTGCTGGTCACCGGCGGCATGCTGCTGCTCGTCTACACCCTGGTGAAGGCCCCGGACGCCGGGTGGGGATCCGCCCGTACGGTGGGCGGCCTGGCCGGTGCGGCGGCGCTGCTGGGGCTGTTCATCGCCAACGAGACCAGGAGCCCCCATCCGCTGGTGCCCTTGTCGGTGTTCCGGATCCCCGGCCTGGCAGCAGCCAACGTGACGCAGATGATCGCCCTCGCCGGGCTGCTGGCGATGTTCTTCTTCCTGACGATCTACATGCAGACCGTGCTCGGCTACTCGCCGCTGAAGACCGGCGCGGCGTACCTGCCGCTGTGCTTCGGTGTCGGCATCGCCGCCGGCATCTCGGCCAAGCTGCTGTCCGTCGTGGGGACGAAACCGGTCGCCGTCGTGGGCGCGGTGACCGCGGCGGCCGGGCTGATGGTGCTCTCCAGGGTGCCCGTCGGCGGGTCCTACCTCGCCGACCTGCTGCCCGGGCTGATGGTCGTGTCCTTCGGCCTCGGTGCGGTCTTCGTGGCGATCACCACCGCCGCGAACGCCGGCGTGCCCGAGGCGCAGGCCGGGCTGGCGGCCGCGTTGCTCAACGCCTCCCAGCAGGTGGGCGGCGCGCTCGGCCTGGCCATCCTCTCGGCAGTCGCCACGGCACGCACGCACCACCTCAGCGGCCACGTGTCCCCTCCGCACGCACTCTCCGGCGGCTTCCACCGGGCACTGCTCACGGCCAGCTTCTTCGTCATCGCCGCAGGGCTGATCGCC
>JAWWOM010000099.1:0-3593 GCA_033851655.1 Frankiales bacterium | reverse complement strand
GGCAAGGTCACCCTCAACCTGGTCGCCTACTCGACCCCGCAGGCCGCGTACACCGCCGAGATCAAGGCGTTCCAGGCGACGCCGGCCGGCAAGAACGTCGACATCAAGACCTCGTACGGCGCGTCGGGTGACCAGAGCCGGGCCGTGGCCAGCGGGCAGGCCGCCGACATCGTCGCGTTCTCACTGGCTCCGGACATCGACCGGTTGGTCAAGGCCAAGCTGGTCGACGCGAGCTGGAATGCCAACCAGTACAAGGGAATGATCACCGACTCCGTCGTCGTCATCACGACCCGCAAGGGCAACCCCAAGAACATCAAGACCTGGGACGACCTGGTCAAGCCGGGTGTGCAGGTGCTGACGCCCAACCCGTTCTCCTCCGGCAGTGCGCGATGGAACATCCTCGCCGCGTACGGTGCCGAGACCAAGGCCGGCAAGACCGAAGCCCAGGCCACGGCCTACCTCACGGCGCTGTTCAAGAACGTGCCGGTGCAGGCCGACAGTGGCCGTGCGTCGCTGCAGGTCTTCACCGGCGGCAAGGGTGACGCGATCCTCACGTACGAGAACGAGGCCATCTTCGCCCAGCAGAACAAGCAGGCCATTGACTACACGGTGCCGGACTCGACGATCCTGATCGAGAACCCGATCGCCATCACCAAGACCGCGCACCCGACCCAGGCCAAGGCTTTCCTGGACTTTCTGTACAGCGAGGCCGGCCAGAAGATCTACGAGGACAACGGCTACCGGCCTATCGTCGCGACGACCCCTGGCGCCGACAAGTTCCCCAAGCCGGCCCAGCTGTTCACCATCGCCGACCTCGGTGGCTGGACCGCGGTCACGAAGAAGTTCTTCGACGCCGACACCGGGCTGATCACCACCATCGAGAAGAACAACGGCGTCTCGACGACCGGCAAGTAGCCCAGTGGCTGCCGGACTCTCCCTTCGCGACGACCCGGCCGGGACGGTCAAGCCCGGCCGGGCCCGGTCCGGTGGATCAATGGCGAGGCGGGGCAGCCTCAGTCTGGTCACCACCTACCTGAGTCTGGTCGTGCTGCTGCCGCTGGCGGCCGTCGTGTGGCGGTCGCAGGAGCAGGGCTGGTCGCACTTCGTCCACGCAGTCCAGGCGCCGGAGTCGTGGGCTGCGGTCAAGCTGACCCTGGTCCTTGCCGTCGTGGTCGCCCTGGTCAACCTGGTCATGGGCACGCTGATCGCGTGGGTCCTGGTGCGCGACTCCTTCCCTGGCAAGGCCGCGCTGGACACCGTGATCGACCTGCCGTTCGCGCTGCCGACGATCGTCGCCGGCCTCGTACTCCTCAGCCTGTACGGGAACAACAGTGCTCTGGGCGTCGACCTCGCCTACGCCCGCAGCGGGGTGCTGATGGCGCTGCTTTTCGTGACGCTCCCCTTCGTCGTCCGCACCGTGCAGCCGGTGCTGCTGGAGCTCGACCGCGACATGGAGGACGCCGCGGCCTCGCTCGGTGCCGGCCGGCTCACCACGTTCCGCCGGATCATCCTGCCCAACCTGGTGCCGGCGATGCTCGGCGGCACTGCGCTGGCCTTCGCCAGGGCGATCAGTGAGTTCGGCTCGACCGTACTCATCTCCGGCAACATTCCGTTCAAGACCGAGGTCGCGTCGGTCGCGATCTACAACCAGATCCAGTCCGATGACACGGCCAATGCCGCCGCGGTGTCGACGCTGCTCCTGGTGGTGGCGCTGGTGGTTCTCCTGGTCGTCGACCTCGCGCAGCGATTGGCGGCCCGCCGTGGCTAGGCATTCGCTGCGCTGGGTCGCGTTGGCCTACGTCAGCCTGCTCTTGCTGCTGCCGCTGGGCCTGGTCGCCTGGCGGACCTTCGAGAAGGGGCTTTCGCCGGTCTTCGACTCGCTGACCACCCAGGAGGCAGGGCACGCGTTCCAGGTCACGGCGGTCGTCAGCGTCTTCGCCGTCGTGCTCAACACGCTCTTCGGCGTCACTGCAGCGATTCTCCTCGTACGGCACGAGTTCCCCGGCAGGCGTCTGCTCAACGCCGCGATCGACCTCCCCATTGCCGTGTCCCCGGTAGTTGTCGGCCTGGCCCTGATCCTGGTCTACGGGAAGTTCGAGCCGATCGGCGGCTGGCTCGACCGGCACGGTATCGGGGTCATCTACGCCGTTCCCGGCATGGTGCTGGCGACCGTGTTCGTCTCGCTGCCTCTGGTCGTGAGAGCGGTCGCCCCAGTGCTCGAGGAGATCGGCACCGACCAGGAGCAGGCGGCCAGAACCCTTGGTGCGTCAGGGTTCCAGACGTTCCGCAGGATCACGTTGCCGGCGATCCGGGCCGCGGTCGGCTACGGCGTCGTGCTGAGTCTGGCCCGCTGCATCGGTGAGTTCGGGGCTGTGGCGGTCGTGTCCGGCCGGATCGTCGGCCAGACGCAGACCGCGACCCTGTTCGTGCAGGAGCGGTTCGAGAACTACGACCAGCCGGCCGCGTACGCGGCGTCCTTCGCCCTCGCCATGACGGCGGTCATCGCCCTCGTCCTGACCCGCCACCTGCGCCGGAGAGGCATCTCATGAGCATCATCGTCCGCAATGTCACCAAGCGCTTCGGGGACTTCCTCGCGCTGGACGACGTGAGCGTCGACATCCCGGCCGGGTCGCTGACGGCGTTGCTCGGTCCCAGCGGTGGGGGCAAGTCGACCCTGCTGCGCATCATCGCCGGCCTCGAGCGGCCCGACTCCGGCACGGTCGTCATCGACGGCAGTGATGCCACCGCGACGCCCGTACAGTCACGCAACGTCGGGTTCGTCTTCCAGCACTACGCGGCGTTCAAGCACCTGACGGTCTACAAGAACGTCGCGTTCGGCCTGGAGATCCGCAAGTGGCCCAAGGACAGGGCACGGGCCCGGGTCGCCGAGCTGCTCGAGCTGGTCCACCTCGAGCAGTTCGCCGACCGCTACCCGGACCAGCTCTCGGGCGGCCAGCGGCAGCGGATGGCGCTGGCCCGGGCGCTCGCCGTCGAGCCCGGGGTGCTCCTCCTCGACGAGCCGTTCGGCGCCCTCGATGCGCAGGTGCGCCAGGAGCTGCGTCGGTGGCTGCGCCGGCTGCACGACCAGGTGCACGTGACCACGCTGTTCGTGACGCACGACCAGGAGGAGGCCCTCGAGGTCGCCGACTCGATCGTCGTGATCGCCGGCGGCACGGTGCAGCAGGTCGGGCCGCCGGACGAGCTGTACGACGCTCCGGCCAACGACTTCGTGATGAGCTTCCTCGGCCCGGTCACCCGCCTCGGTGGTGAGGTGGTCCGGCCGCACGACATCGAGCTGGTCACGATGACACGAACCCACTCCCGTGGTCTCGAGCCCGGCTCCCAGGTCTGGCTGGTGCCGGCGAAGGGTGCCCTCACCGTGCCCACGATGGTCTCGGCATGATGGGGGCATGACGACGAGCCTGAGCCGGACCACGGTCCGCAGCGGGGGCGTGGACCTCGCGGTCTTCGAGGGCGGGAACCGGCAGGGCCCGACGGTCGTCCTCGTGCACGGCTGGCCGGACACCCACCACCTCTGGGGCGGTGTCGTGGACCTGCTCGCCGACGACTTCCACGTCGTCGCCTACGACACT
>JAWWOM010000097.1:0-5487 GCA_033851655.1 Frankiales bacterium | reverse complement strand
CCTCGGCCGTGGCCTGGCCGAGTCGCTCGGCCTCGCCGGCGAAGTCGCCGCCGACCTCGTCGGCGTGCAGATCGCCTTCGGCGAACAGGTCCCGGACACTGTTCAGGGCCAGCGCCCAGCCCTCGGTACCGAAGGTCAGGAACTCCTGCATCAGGCCCAGCGTGGACGGCTGACCTTCGACCACGCCGGCGATCCAGCCGACCGGCCGGGCGATGTGCGGTGAGCCGGCGGTTGCGAGCACCCGGCTCAGCTCGAGGTCGGGGTTGATGCCGGGGTGCACCTTGCGGAACAGCTTGAGGATGTAGGAGTCGCCGAACACGACGGAGCTGTTGGACTGCTCGTTGGTCAGCAGCCTGCTCGGCAGCGTCACGTCGATCGGGGCTGCGTCGGTGTCGTCGTCCGGAGTGCTGGCGGCGACGAACTGCAGGTCACCGACACCGCGTCCGACCGCGATGCCGGACAGCAGCACGGACATCAGCTCGGAGTCGTGCACGGCGTCGTAGGCCATCCGGTCGCCGACGATGCCGATGGGTGACTGCTCGGTCCGCTCGTGACTCTCGTGCCGCAGCCCGACCAGCACCTGGTAGTGCTCGAGATCGCCGTCTGCGTAGGTGATGTCGACGAGAACATCGTGCAGGGCAGGATCACCGTCGAGCAGCTGTACGTCGTCCTGGATGTGCATCGAGGTGACCGGCCGGCCCTTGCCGCCGAACCATCGCTGGCCCGGCAGCCAGTCGGTCACGAGCTCTGCGAGCCTGGCATGGTCATCGATCATCGCTGGTCCTCGAGTCGGCTGATCCGGAACCAGAAGAAGCCGTGACTGGCCACGGTGAGCAGGTAGGGGAGCTCACCGATTCTTGGGAAATGAACACCGCCCACCAGTTCCACTGGGGTGCTTCCCTCAAACCGGCGCAGGTCCAGCTCGACCGGCTGCGGGAAGCGGGACAGGTTGTTGACGCAGAGCACCACGTCGTCGCCGAACTCGCGGACGAAGGCCAGGATGCACGGGTTGGCCGAACCGATCTCGGTGTAGCTGCCCTGGCCGAACGTGGGGTGCCGCTTGCGGACCTCGATCATCCGCCGGGTCCAGTGCAGCAGCGAGTAGGTCGTACGCGACTGCGACTCGACGTTCAGCGACTGGTAGCCGTACACCGGATCCATGATGATCGGCAGGTAGAGGCGCTGCGGGTCGGTGGTCGAGAAGCCGGCGTTGCGGTCGGGCGACCACTGCATCGGGGTGCGCACGCCGTCGCGGTCACCGAGGTAGATGTTGTCGCCCATGCCGATCTCGTCGCCGTAGTAGAGCACCGGCGAACCGGGCAGCGACAGCAGCAACGCGGTGAACAGCTCCATCTGGGCCCTGGAGTTCTCCAGCAGTGGCGCCAGCCGGCGGCGGATGCCGATGTTGGCCTTCATCCGCGGGTCGCGGGCGTACTCGGTGTACATGTAGTCGCGCTCTTCGTCGGTCACCATCTCGAGGGTCAGCTCGTCGTGGTTGCGCAGGAAGATGCCCCACTGACAGTTGTCCGGGATCGCCGGCGTCTGGGCCAGGATCTCCGAGATCGGGTAGCGCTGCTCGCGCCGCACGGCCATGAAGATGCGTGGCATCAAGGGAAAGTGGAACGCCATGTGGCACTCGTCGCCGTCGCCGAAGTAGTCGACGACGTCGGCGGGCCACTGGTTGGCCTCGGCCAGCAGCACCCGGTCGGGGTAGAGGTCGTCGATCTGCTTGCGCAACGTCTTGAGGTACTCGTGCGTCTCGGGCAGGTTCTCGCAGTTGGTGCCCTCGCGGGCATAGAGGTAGGGCACGGCGTCGAGCCGGAAGCCGTCGATGCCGAGGTCGAGCCAGAAGCTCAGCACCTCGAGCATCGCCTCGCGTACCCGTGGGTTGTCGAAGTTGAGGTCCGGCTGGTGGCTGAAGAACCGGTGCCAGTAGTACTGGCCGCGCACCGGGTCCCAGCTCCAGTTGGACTTCTCGGTGTCGACGAAGATGATCCGCGCGTCCTGGTAGAGCTCGTCGGTGTCGGACCACATGTAGAAGTCGCCGTACGGGCCCTCCCTGTCGGCGCGGGAGGCCTGGAACCACGGGTGGGCATCGCTGGTGTGGTTCATGACCAGGTCGGCGATGACCCGCATCCCGCGGGCGTGTGCTGCGTCGATCAGCTGGACGAAGTCACCTAGGTCGCCGAACTCCGGCAGCACCTGCATGTAGTCGGAGATGTCGTAGCCGCCGTCGCGCAGGGGGGACTGGTAGATCGGCAGCAGCCAGATGCAGTCGACGCCGAGCCACTGCAGGTAGTCGAGCTTCTGGGTCAGCCCACGGATGTCCCCGGTGCCGTCGCCGTTGGAGTCGTAGAAACCGCGGATCAGCACCTCGTAGAAGACGGCCCGCTTGTACCAGAGCGGGTCACGGGTCTGGCCGGGAGACGTGTCGTCGGGGTACTCGGCGATGGTCACAGCACGTCCTCGGTCGGCGCGGTCGCGGGTCTGCGGGTGACGGTCAGGACGTGGGCCGGCTGGACGAACGGGTCCAGCTGGACGAACGGGCGCTGGCTCCACTCGTACGAGGCGCCGGTCAGCTCGTCGCGCACGGTGAACGTGTCGGCCCAGTCGAGCCCCAGCGTAGGCATGTCCAGCGCCAGCGTGGTCGCCCGTACGGCGTGCGGGTCGAGGTTGACCACCACGATCACCGTATCGTCACCGAGGCTCTTGCTGTAGGCGATGATCTCGGCCGAGTCGGCGTGGTGGAAGACCAGGTTGCGCAGGTAGTGCAGCGCCGGGTGCGCCTTGCGGATCGCGTTGAGCCGGGCCAGGTGCGGCGCCAGCGTGCGGCCCTCGCGCTCTGCGGCCGCCCAGTCCCGGGGCCGCAGCTGGAACTTCTCGGAGTTGAGGTATTCCTCGCCACCGGCCCGCAGCGCCTCGTTCTCGAACAGCTCGTAACCTGCGTAGACGCCCCACGCCGGGGACATCGTGGCGGCCAGGGTCGCCCGGATGCTGAACATCGCCGGGCCCCCGTACTGCAGCACCGTGGGCAGGATGTCCGGGGTGTTCACGAAGAAGTTGGGCCGCATGTAGTCGCTGGCCGCGACCAGCTCGCGGCCGTACTCCTCGAGCTCCGGCTTGGTGTTGCGCCAGGTGAAGTAGGTGTAGGACTGGGTGAAGCCGACCTGCGCGAGCAGGTGCATCATCGGCGGCCGGGTGAAGGCCTCAGCCAGGAAGAGCACGTCGGGGTCTGTCTTCTTGACCTCGGCGATCAGCCACTCCCAGAACTGCACCGGCTTGGTGTGCGGGTTGTCCACCCGGAACACCTTGATGCCGTGGGAGATCCAGAGCCGGACGATGCGCAGCACCTCGGCATAGATGCCCTCCGGGTCGTTGTCGAAGTTGATCGGGTAGATGTCCTGGTACTTCTTGGGCGGGTTCTCGGCATAGGCGATGGTGCCGTCGGCGCGCACGGTGAACCACTCCGGGTGCTTGACCGCCCAGGGGTGGTCCGGTGAGGCCTGCAGGGCGAGGTCGAGGGCGACCTCGATGCCGAGCTCGGCGGCCCTGGCCACGAACGCGTCGAAGTCGGCGAAGCTGCCGAGCTCCGGGTTGATCGCGTCGTGGCCGCCCTCCTCCGACCCGATCGCCCACGGCGAGCCGGGGTCGCCCGGTGCCGGAGTGAGCGTGTTGTTGGGGCCCTTGCGGTAGGACCGGCCGATCGGGTGGATCGGCGGCAGGTAGAGGATGTCGAACCCCATCGCCGCCACCGCCGGCAGCCGCTTGGCAGCCGTGGCGAAGGTCCCCGGCCGCCACTGGCCGGACATGTCCTGGACCGCGCCCTCGGAGCGCGGGAAGAACTCGTACCAGCTCGAGAACGACCCCTGCTCGCGGTCGACCCAGACCTCGAAGGCCTCCGAGCGCGTGAGCAGGTCCCGTACCGGCAGCTGGTCGAGCAGCCCGGTCACCGCGGGGGACAGCGCCAGCTCGAGCCGCTCCTCGACCGTGCCCTCGGGGGAGCGCAGCCCACGCGCCGCGGCGGCGAGCTGCCGGGCTGCCGGCGCCGGCATCGCCTTGCGGGCTCGCTCGAGCAGCTGGGCGCCCTCCTCGAGCTCGAGGGAGATGTCCTGCCCGGCCTCGAGCTTGACCTCGACGTTGTGCCGCCAGGTGGCGAACGGGTCGGCCCAGGCCTCGATCACGAAGCTCCACAGGCCCGGCTCGGTGAAGGTCACGGGCGCCTGCCAGCGGGCCAGGCCGTGGTTGATCTCGACGAGCCGCAGCGCGGGCATCGCCTCGCCTCGGGGGCTGGTCAGCACGACGTCGGCGTTGACAGCGTCGTGGCCGTCCCGGAACACCGTTGCGGCGACGGTGAGGGTCTCGCCGGTGATGGCGCGCGACGGCCATCGCCCCCCGGCGACCGAGGGCGTGACGTCGGTGATGGGGATGCGTCCGATCTTCATCAAGCGCGACCCTACCCTCGTGCTCGCGGACCGGAACGTGCTGGCGACGAGGTTCCGCCGTGCGCCACCGTACGGGAGCTCGCAGCGCGGGAACCGTCGTGATCTTGCGTCCATTATGTCGAGAAGATGAGGGGATGCCGGACTCGTTTACAGGACCCGATGACGCATGTAACCCGGGGTGACTAAGGTCGTTCGGGTGAGAGCCCTTCGCCGATTCACCGTCCGTGTGGCCCTTCCGGAGCCACTGCAGCCGCTGTCCACGCTGGTCATGAACCTGCGCTGGTCCTGGCACGTCGCCTCGCGCGACCTGTTCGAGTCGATAGACCCCAAGGCCTGGGCGGCGGTGAACGGCGACCCGGTCAAGCTGCTCGGCGCGGTCAGCCCGGCCCGGCTGGCCGAGCTGGCCACCGACGAGGGGTTCCTGGTCCGCCTCGCCGAGGCCCGTGCTGAGCTCGAGCGCTACCTGACCGACAACCGCTGGTACCAGTCGCTGGGGCCGGAGGCGCCGGCCACCATCGCCTACTTCTCGCCGGAGTTCGGCATCACCGAGGTGCTGCCGCAGTCCTCCGGAGGTCTGGGCATCCTGGCCGGCGACCACCTCAAGGCGGCCAGCGACATCGGCGTGCCGATCATCGGCGTCGGCCTGCTCTACCAGCACGGCTACTTCTCGCAGTCGCTGTCCGCCGACGGCTGGCAGCTCGAGCGTTACCCACCGATCGACCCGTACGGGCTGCCGCTCGAGCTGCTGCGCTCGGCCGACGGCTCCCCGCTGCGGGTCGAGGTCGGCTTCCCCGGCGACCACACGCTGCGGGCCCAGGTCTGGAAGGCCCAGGTCGGCCGGGTGCCGCTGCTCCTGCTCGACTCCGACGTCGAGGACAACGCCGCCGCCGAGCGCGAGGTGACCGACCGGCTCTACGGCGGCAGCACCGAGCACCGGCTGCAGCAGGAGATGCTGCTCGGGATCGGCGGGGTCCGGGCGATCCGGGCCTACTGCGAGCTCACCGGCGCGCCGGCGCCCGAGGTCTTCCACACCAACGAGGGGCAC
>JAWWOM010000461.1:0-2952 GCA_033851655.1 Frankiales bacterium | reverse complement strand
GCTCGCCATCTATCCGTCACTGTCGGGCAGCCTCACCGAGGCGGCCCGACAGCTGATGGCAAATTCGCCGGTCTGACCTGCCGCGGGGAGTGGTCGGTACGCGCGATCTGGTCAAAGTCCGATAACCGTCGACAGCGCCGCTCCGACCCACAAGGAACCGAGGCTGGCGAACCCGTCTGAGGGTTGGTTCGAGACGTACAGAGTGCCGACAACCACGGCCATGTTGACGGCGCCTACCGCGACAGTGGCCTTCCAGAACCGGCCACGGGTTACTAGGGCAATGGTGACGGAGACAGGCAGCAGGAGTAAGACCAAGGCGACCATCAGCTAGACCACGGCACGGGTACACCGACCGACGGACAGAAGCGTCCCTTGGAACCAGCCGGCAACAATACGCGGATCAGTCACGTCAAGGTGATCGGACAGACAATCACCCAACTGGAGCCGCACACTTCATGGTGTAGCGGGACCTTCGGCTCTGTTGGCGTGGCCGCCGTTCTGGTGTGCTGGTGCGGAAGCAGGCCAGCCTGACCGTGATGCACCTTCGGCACCGGTTCTCGATGCCGCCTCCAGCAGCGGCCCGCTCTGCGCTCCCCCGACTTCTCAGTGGAGGCACCATGAAGACGCTTGGAGCTCTGGTTCTGTCCCTGGGCCTGAACGGGCCGGGGAACTATGTGCATTGGGGGGTGGTGCAGATCTCAGTAGCGAACCTGGTGGTCATCGCGGTGATGATCGTGTTGTTCGTGGCGGCGCTGCTCCTGCCGTTCCCGGGCACGCGGCGGCGCAAGTGAGCGCCCACGCCGCCCCGCCAGCCGATTCTGCGGGTTGGACCTCCTGGGTGCGAGGTCGCGCGGTGACGGTGTTTCCGCCAGACCAACTTCTGCCGGACACCCAACCGGTGTACGTGGCGTCGTGGATCTACGTGTTCGGGGTGCTCACCCTGGCCTCCCTGATGGTCGTCATCGGCACCGGGACGCTGCTCGCGATCAAAGGACCGGCATGGTGGCACGCCTCGAGCCTCGGTCACTATCTCAACAGCACCCACCTGTGGAGCGTCGAGCTGTTCATGGCCTTTATGGTGGTCCACCTGTGGGGCAAGTTCTTCATGGCCGCCTGGCGCGGCAAACGGGTGATGACCTGGATCACCGGCGCGGTCGCGTTCCTCACCTCGGTCGGGGCGGCATTCACCGGCTACCTCACTCAGCAGAACCTGGACTCGCAGTGGATCGCCACCCAGGCCAAGGACGGCCTGAACTCCGTCGGCGTGGGCGCCTACTTCAACGTCCTGGACTTCGGCCAGATGCTCATGTGGCACATCGTGCTGCTCCCCCTGGTCATCGGTGTCTTGACGGTGTGGCACGTGCTGCTTGTCCGGCACCGCGGCGTCGTCCCGCCGTTTGCACCCGAGCCCGTCTCGGTTCTCGTTCGCCCGCAGGCAGGCCCGGCGGGGGAGGTGACCTGATGACCGCGGCACGCCCGGGCGTGATCACCGACGCGCATCCCGACGCTGTGAAGTGGGACGGCCCCACCCGCCCGTACGACCTGGTCAAGGAGTTCGTCGCGGCGCTCGTGGTCGTGGCGCTGCTGACCGCCGTGCTGGCCGGCGTGTTCTCTTCTCCCGACGACAAGCAGGTCACCCTCGCCCAGTGGGCTAACGCCTCCTCCACTGACTTCATCGCCACCGCCGCGACGGAGCTCGACGGCACCAGCGGGTCCGCCAGCTACGGCGCCCCCTACACCCACGACCCCGGCGCCGCGCAGAAGATCGGGCCGATCTCGCCGCAGAACTGGCCCGGGGTGACCATCCCGATCAATCCGGCCGACGACTTCGTCGTCGGGCCGCTGCAAGGAGCCTCCGCCGGCATCCCCGACCTGAAGGCAGCGCTGAACGCGTGGACGAGCGCCGCCCCGGCCCAGCAGCAGCAATGGGCCTCTGCCTACGACGACGCCCTGAGCAAAGCCGGCGACGGCGGCCCGGCGCAGGTGGCCGCCGGTGACTACGGCCCGGTCCCGGTGATGTTGACCCGGCTGCTTGCACTGGGTCGGTCGGGCGGCTTGGACGGGGCGCTGCTGTCCCAAGGCCACTTCTACCAGACCGACTACACCAAGCCGTTGCTGTTCTTGGCCGACGGCACCTACCTTGAGTCGTTGACCCGTGCCCAACACCTCGGCGGCGACCAGTGGGGCATGATGAACGAGACCGGGAACTACCCCGGCCAGGCGTGGCTGTGGCTCTACACCTTCTGGTACCAGGTGAAACCGTTCTCCACCTCTGGCAACGCGGATGCCCTGGTCTGGTCGCTGATGATGCTGCTGACGGCGGTCTTCGTGTTCGTCCCATTCATCCCCGGCCTGCGCTCCATCCCCAAGCTCAGCCAGGTATATCGAATCATCTGGCGCAGCTACTACCGTGACCTGCAGCTGGCCGACGCCGCAGCCAGAGCGAAGGTGCCGTCGTGACCGCCACCTCCCGGAGTAGCCGAAGTCGAACCCGGTAAGGGCAGGCGGGCGCCGACCCTGTGCCGTACCGGCGCAGAGCAGGACGACCCGACGTGCCTTCGCTTGGGGCGCCACCTGCCGTATGGGGACGGCGCTCAGGCCGATCGTCGCCTTTCTCGGTGCCGGCAAAGGGCTTCCCCGCGACCTTGAAGCTCGGCAGCCGGAAAGGGGTGAAGGCCGCCAGGACCCTGTGCTCGACGCTCGGCCGTAGGGTCGACGACGTGACGTTCTCCCCGTACGCGGACCTGAGCCGGCCGCCGTTGTCCCAGCCGGCAATGGCCAGGGCGTTGGCACGTGACCCGACCGGCCTGTGGGACGAGGTGCAGGTGCTGGCGCACACCGGGTCGACCAACGCCGACGTGGCGGCAGCTGCGCGGGCCGGTCGCGGCGAAGGGCTGGTCGTGGTAGCCGAGGAGCAGGCCACCGGGCGGGGTCGGCTCGGCCGGGCCTGGG
>JAWWOM010000027.1:0-2831 GCA_033851655.1 Frankiales bacterium | reverse complement strand
AGCCGCCGCATCGAGTGGGCGCGGTTCGGCAGGTCGGTCAGCGTGTCGTAGTGCGCCTGCTGCACGAGCCGCGACTCGGCCCGCTTGCGGTCGGTGATGTCCTCCAGCTGGGCGATCACGACCTCGGGTTCGTCCGGGCTCAGCAACGGGGCCAGGTGCAGCCTCGCCCACACCGTCGAGCCGTCCGGCAGCACGTAACGCTTCTCCACCGGCCCGGTGTGGGCAGCCTCGCCGGCGTTCGAGCGCACCGCCGTGGACATGGCGGCGGCGGCGTGCACGTCGTCCTGGTGGGTGAACTCGAGGGGGTCGTGCCCGAGGACCTCCGGCCGCGACCGGCCCAGGAACTGGCAGTAGGCGTCATTGACGGCGAGGAACCGCCGCTCCGCGCCGAGCAGGCCGACCGGGATGGGGCTGGAGTCGAACACGGCCTGGAACCGGGCGCCCGCCCGTCGGGTCTCCGCCGCCAGCGTGGCGTGCTGGATGGCGAGCGACGCGGTGACCGCGAGAGCCTCGAGGGCGTGCCGCGTCGAGGTGTCCGGCCGGAGCCCGTCCCGGGGGACGTCGACCGACATCATCCCCAGCTGGCGGCCATCGGCTGCCTCCAACGGCGCGAACAGCGCGTCCTCGGGGTGCCAGGCGTTGGGGTCGTCGCTGATCGGAATGTCCGGGATCCAGGACATCAGGTCGGTCGGGTCAACCGCTGATTTCGCGTGGTCGAGGAACCTCAGCCGTCCCCACGGTTCGCTCGCCGCGAGCAGCTCGGCCCAGCCCTTGAGTCCCTGCCGGCGGTTCAGCAGCTTGGCCCGCAGGTCGGCGGGACCGCACACCGCAGCGACCACCATCGACTGGCTGTCGTCGTCGATCAGGTTGATCACCGCTGCGTCGAACCCGAGCGACTCGACGATCGTGTCCGCCACCAGCTGGAGCGTCTCGGTCAGGTTGAGCTCAGGCATCTGCGCAGCTGGTGCCAGCGGATGATTCGACCACAACTCACTGTACGGCTTCCGGTTCAACGGGAAGCAGCGATTGAGAATTTACGGGATCCTGCCCGGGCGACAGCAGCAGGACGAGGGCAAGCCGGTTCAGCAGGTCCTCCGCCGCCGGCCGGGACAGGTGGTCCGCGCTGTAGGGCGTCGAGTTCAACAGCCCGAAGGTCGCGTGGATGCAGGCCCGCGCGCTCTCCACGTCGTAGCCCGGGTGGGCGGCGACCAGCTGCCCCACCCACAGCTCGACGTACCGCCGCTGCAGCCTCCGTACCTCGTGCTGATCGGCGGCTGACATGCTGAGGAAGTCGCGGTCCTGGACCCGGATCAGCTCGGGCCGGCTCATCGCGAAGTCCACGTGCCATCGCACCAGGCGCTCCAGCGCATCGGCAGGGCCGGTCGAGTCCGCGACGCAGGCAGCGCCGCCGGCCAGCAGCCGCTCGCTGATGTCGGTGAGCAGCGCGCCGAGCAGCGCCTGCTTGCTCGGGAAGTGCCGGTACAACGCCGGCCCGGTGACCCCCGCGGCCGCGCCGAGCTCGCCGACGCTCATCCCGTGGAAGCCCCGGCTGGCCATCAGCGGCGCCGCCAGGTCGAGGAGCTGCCGGCGGCGGTCCAGTGTCACGTCTGTCACCGGTCGAGGATATAGGGCCCTGGACGTCGAAGTAAATAAGCGTTAACGTGCGTTGTTAACGAGCGTTCACTGGGGAGCGACCATGATCGACCATCGGCTGACCGACGAGCAGGAGCAGCTGCGCAAGACGGTGGAGCAGTTCGCCCGCGAGGTGGTCGCCCCCGCCGCGGCCGGCCACGACGCCGCCAAGACGTTCCCGTACGAGGTGGTCGAGCAGATGGCCGCGATGGGCCTGTTCGGGCTGCCGTTCCCGGAGGAGTACGGCGGGATGGGTGGCGACTTCTTCGCCCTCTGCCTGGCGATCGAGGAGCTGGCCAGGGCCGACTCGAGCGTCGCGATCACCCTCGAGGCCGCCGTCGGCCTCGGCGCGATGCCGATCTTCCAATTCGGCACCGAGGCCCAGCGCCAGGAGTGGCTGCCCCAGCTCACCGCCGGCCACGCGCTGGGGGCGTTCGGGTTGACCGAGCCGGGCGGCGGCTCCGACGCCGGGGCGACGACCACGACGGCCGTGCTCGCCGACGGGTCCTGGAAGCTCAACGGCACCAAGGCATTCATCACCAACTCCGGTACGGACATCACCTCCGTGGTCACCACGCTGTGCGTCACCGGGCGCAAGGACGACGGCCGCAAGGAGCTGTCGTCGATCATCGTGCCGATGCCCAGCGCCGGCGTCACGGTCGGGCCCCCGTACGACAAGGTCGGCTGGCGCGCCTCGGACACCCACGAGATCGCCTACGCGGACGTCATGGTCCCCGAGGCCAACCTGCTCGGGCAACGCGGCCGCGGCTACGCCAACTTCCTGCAAACCCTCGACGAGGGCCGCATCGCGATCTCGGCGCTCGCCGTCGGGCTGTCCCAGGCCTGCGTCGACGAGAGCGTGAAGTACGCGAACACCCGCGAGGCGTTCGGCGGGCCGATCGGGCGCAACCAGGCGGTGGCCTTCCTCATCGCCGACATGGAGGCGCGCACGCACGTCGCCCGTACCGCCTACTACGACGCTGCGTCGCGGATGCTGCGGGGTGAGCCGTTCAAGAAGCAGGCCGCCATCGCCAAGCTGGTGTCCAGCACGACAGCCGTCGACAACGCCCGGGCGGCGACCCAGGTGTTCGGCGGTTACGGCTTCATGAACGAGTTCCCGGTCGCCCGGCACTGGCGCGACGCCAAGATCCTCGAGATCGGCGAGGGCACCAGCGAGGTGCAGCGGATGCTGATCGCCC
>JAWWOM010000449.1:0-3591 GCA_033851655.1 Frankiales bacterium | reverse complement strand
AGGCCGAACAGCGGCAGCAGGACCAGCAGGATCTCCTCGGTCCCGTACGCGCTGGAGGAGATGCAGTCCGAGGACAGGACGCCGAGTGCGAGCTTCTTGGTCAGCCGCTCGTGCGCCAGCTGGTCGTTCGTCAAAGCCGGACCGAGCAGCCGGCGCTTGAGCCGGTAGCCCGTGGTCTCGGGCAGGGTGTCTCCCACCGAGAGCCCGGTGGGGGCCGTACCGGACATGACGCTGACCATCGGTGTGCCGCTCCCTCGTTCCTTGCTTCATTCCATTGAAGGCGGGAACCCGCTCCCCGGACGGCGCGAGGGCGTTAAGGAAACGTCAGGATTCGCCGGGTCGCCGGTCGGCCCGTCAAGGCCGCGACAAGAACGGCGGTCCCGGCGTCAAGGAGCCGTCAAGAACTCTTGCCACGAAAGGGATCGAGCGCTGTGCTCTTCTCATGGAAGATTTCTGGTTCGTGATCTTGACCCTGGTGGTCTTCGCCGTCCTCGCCCTCGTGGCGAAGGGGATGGAGCGGCTGTGAGTGTCGAAGACGCGATCGCCCTCGTCGCGGCGGTGGCTCTGGTCGGCTACCTCGTGGTCGCCCTGCTCTTGCCGGAGCGGTTCTGATGAGCGACGGTGCGGCCGGGCTGTTGCAAGCGCTGCTGCTGGTGGCCGCTCTCGCGATCTGCTACCGACCGATGGGTGACTACATGGCCCGGGTGTTCGAGACCAGGAAGCACCTTGCGGTCGAGCGGGCCGGCTACCGGCTGATGGGCGTCGATCCTGACGCCGACCAGACCTGGCGGGTCTACCTCCATGGGGTGCTGGCCTTCTCCGCCGTCTCGGTCCTGTTTCTGTACGTGTTCCAGCGGGTGCAGGCACATCTGCCCCTGTCGTTGGGGTTTCCGAACGTCCGCCCCGACACGGCGTGGAACACCGCCGCGTCCTTCGTCACCAACACCGACTGGCAGTCCTACTCCGGCGAGTCCACGATGGGCCACCTGGTGCAGATGGCCGGACTGGCCGTGCAGAACTTCGCGTCCGCTGCCGTCGGCATCGCGGTAGCCATCGCCCTGGTCCGCGGCTTCACCCGGTCGAGAACCGACCGGATCGGCAACTTCTGGGTCGACCTGGTCCGCGCCAACCTGCGCATCCTGTTGCCGCTGGCGATCATCGGCACCGTGGTGCTGGTCTGCGCAGGGGTGGTGCAGAACCTGCACGGCCCGCACACGATCACGACCCTCGCCGGCGGGCACCAGACCATCACCGGCGGTCCCGTCGCCAGTCAGGAGTCGATCAAGGAGCTGGGCACGAACGGTGGCGGCTACTACAACGCCAACTCCGCGCACCCGTTCGAGAACCCCAACCCGTTCACCAACTGGTTCGAGAACTTTTTCCTGCTGCTCATCCCGTTCAGCCTGCCGCGCACGTTCGGCCGGCTGGTCAAGGACAACCGGCAGGGTTACGCCATCGTCGCCGTCATGAGCATCATCTGGGTTGCCAGCACGGTCGGCCTCACCGCGTTCGAGATGGCGCACCACGGCGCCGCGCCGATGGCCGCCCACGCGGCGATGGAGGGCAAGGAGGTCCGGATCGGCGTCCCTGGCAGCGCGATGTTCGCCAGCTCGACGACGCTGACCTCCACCGGCGCGGTGAACTCGTTCCACGACAGCTTCACGCCGCTGGGTGGTGGCGTCACCATCGCCGACATGATGACCGGCGAGATCGCTCCCGGCGGCGTCGGCTCCGGCCTCTACGGGATCCTGGTCATCGCCATCGTCTCGGTGTTCGTCGCCGGCTTGATGGTCGGGCGAACGCCGGAGTACCTCGGCAAGAAGATCCAGGCCAGGGAGATCAAGCTGGCCAGCCTCTACATCCTCGCCACACCGGCGTGTGTGCTTGTCGGTACGGGCCTGGCCATGGCGCTGCCCGGCGAACGGGCCGGGATGCTCAACTCCGGTCCCCACGGCCTGTCCGAGGTGCTCTACGCGTTCACCTCGGCGGCGAACAACAACGGCTCCGCCTTCGCCGGCATCACCGTCGGAACGGTCTGGTACAACACCGCCCTCGGCCTCGTGATGCTGTTCGCCCGGCTGCTGCCCGTCGTCTTCGTGCTGGCCCTGGCCGGCTCGCTGTCCCGGCAGGCCCCGGTCCCCGTGACCGCCGGCACACTGCCCACCCACCGGCTGCAGTTCGTCGGCCTGGTCGTCGGCGTGATCGTGATCGTCGTCGCTCTCACCTACTTCCCGGCCATCGCACTCGGGCCGCTCGCAGAAGGCGTGCACTAATGAAAAAATCGGGAGCAAGTCAATTGTCTTCCCGGGTGATCCTGGCCGCCGTCCCGGACGCGGCCGTCAAGCTCGATCCCCGCCTGATGGTCCGCAACCCGGTCATGTTCGTGGTGGAGGTGGGCTCGGTGCTCACCACCTACCTGGCCATCGTGCACCCGTCCTTCTTCGCCTGGTCCATCGTGGTCTGGCTGTGGCTGACCGTGATCTTCGCGAACCTGGCCGAGGCCGTCGCCGAGGGTCGTGGCAAGGCACAGGCGGAGACCCTGCGCCGGGCCCGTACGGACACCACGGCGCGCCGGCTCACGGCGTGGCAGCTCGGCGACGCCGTCGACGGCGCCGCGGAGGAGGAGGTCTCGGCGGCGTTGCTCCAGCTCGGCGACCACGTCGTGGTCGAAGCGGGCCAGGTGATCCCCGGTGACGGTGACGTCGTCGAGGGTGTGGCGAGCGTCGACGAGTCCGCCATCACCGGCGAGTCCGCGCCGGTCATCCGCGAGTCCGGTGGCGACCGGTCCAGCGTCACCGGCGGAACAAAGGTGCTCTCCGACCGGATCGTGGTGCGCATCACCTCGAAGCCGGGCGAGACCTTCATCGACCGGATGATCGCCCTGGTCGAAGGCGCCAGCCGGCAGAAGACGCCGAACGAGATCGCGCTGAACATCCTGCTGGCCAGCCTGACCATCATCTTCCTGCTGGCCGTCGCGACCCTGCAGCCGCTGGCCATCTTCTCCGGCGCCAAGCAGTCGATCATCATCCTGGTCGCGTTGCTGGTCTGCTTGATCCCGACGACCATCGGGGCCCTGCTGAGCGCCATCGGCATCGCCGGGATGGACCGCCTGGTCCAGCGCAACGTCCTGGCCATGAGCGGTCGAGCGGTCGAGGCGGCCGGCGACGTCAGCACGTTGCTGCTCGACAAGACCGGCACCATCACGTTGGGCAACCGGCAGGCCAGCGAGCTGATCACCGTCGGCGCCGTCAGCATCAGCCAGCTGGCAGAGGCGTCCCGCTGGTCCTCCCTCGCCGACGAGACACCGGAGGGCCGCTCGGTCGTGCACCTCGCCGAACAGCTGCACCCGCAGTCGGTGGGTGAGCCGGCGGGAGAGTTCGTGCCGTTCTCGGCCACCACCCGGATGTCAGGCCTCGACCTGGCCGGCGGACGCATGCTGCGCAAGGGCGCGGCGGCCTCGATTGCCGCCTGGGTAAGGGAAGAAGGCGGCCACGTCCCGGACGAGACCAGCCAGATCGCCGACCGGATCTCCGCCAGTGGAGGCACACCATTGGTAGTGGCCGAGCGGAACAACGGCACAGCAACGGTTCT
>JAWWOM010000458.1:0-3099 GCA_033851655.1 Frankiales bacterium | reverse complement strand
TCGTCTGCAGCAGCCCCTGGACGGCGATGTGGTAGACGCAGGTGCCGAGGACGAACGACGTGGGGCACCAGCCGACGTTGAGCAGCTGGTAGAACTCCTTGACGTCGAGGTGGCTGGTGAACGGCTGGCCGTCCGGCCTGCGGTAGGCGCCACCCGACCCCTCGCGCCACTTGACCGCGGTGCCGATCGCGGTGAACTCCAGCGAGTCCGGCCCGTGCGAGCGGTAGCCCAGCTTGACCCCGACCACGCCGTCCGCGCCGACCTTCACCGTCTCGGCGACCAGGCGCATGATCGCGTTCATCCGCGCGGTGTACATGGCCTGCGACAGCACGGCGTACTCCCCCGCCTGCATCCCTCGGCCGGGCTGGAAGCCGATGTGGTAGACGGACACCCCCATCACCAGCTCGAGAGGCTCGAACCCGGTGTGCTCGAGCAGGGTGAACTCGGCGACGGACAGGTCGGAGGTGAACAGCCGCCCGGACTCGGCGAGGCGGTTCGTTGCGGTCTCATCAAGGATGTCGGCCATGCTTGGGACCCTAGTGCGTCCCCGCGCGCAGGTCAGCCCAGGAGTCGCGGCAGGTTGCCGACCAGGCCGTGCAGGTCGACCGGCAGCCCGAAGTGGAAGCCCTGCAGCAGGTCCACGCCGACGCCGTCGAGCAGGACGGCCTGCTCCTCGGTCTCGACGCCCTCGGCGGTGACGATCAGGTCGAGCTCGTGCGCCATCGTCACGATGTTGCCGACGACGGTGCGGTTGCGCTCGTTGGCCACCACGTCGGCGGCGAAGTCCTGGTCCATCTTCAGGCCCTGTACGGGGAGTGCGCACAGGTAGGCCAGCGACGAGAACCCCGTACCGAAGTCGTCGACGGCGAGCCGGACACCGTACGAGCGCAGCGCCTGCAACGCCTCGAGGATCTCCTCGGCGTCGTTGAGCATCACGTCCTCGGTGATCTCGAGGGTGAGCATCCGGGCCGGGAGGCCGCTGCGGCGCAGGGCCTCGCTGACCGTGTCCAGCAGCCGCAGGTCGCCGACGTGCTGGGAGGAGAGGTTGACCGAGACGCCGATGTGCTCGGCGCCCGGGACGACCCGACCCCAGACCGCCGCATCGCCCACGGCCCGCTCGATGACCCAGTTGCCGATGTCGACGATGAGACCGGCGCGTGCAGCGACCGGAAGGAACTCACGCGGTGCCAGCAGCCCCCGGGTGGGGTGCTGCCAGCGGACGAGCGCCTCGACCGACACCAGCCGGCGTTCCCGCGAGGTGACCTCCGGCAGGTAGTGCAGGACCAGCTCGTCACGGGCGATGGCCCGGCGCAGACCCGCCTCGATGTCCAGCCGGGACGCCGCGGCCTCCCGCCCTTCGGCGCTGAGCACCCGGGACCTGGACGGCCCCGCCTGCCGCGCCTCGACCAGGGCGGCACTCGCGTCGCGCAGCAGCTCGGGCACGGTGGCGGTGGCGTCGGAGCAGATCGCGATGCCGATGCTGGCCTGGACCCGGATCTCGACCTCCGCGTAGCCGACCGGAGCCGCCACGGCCTCACGCAGCTTGAGTGAGAGCAGCTGGGCTGCCGCCTCGGTACGGGACTCGTCGCTGACCACGACGAACTGGTCACCGCCGAACCGGGCGACGCTGTCCGTGATGCCCGCGGCCTCGCGGATGCGGCCGGCGAGGGCTGCCAGGACCACGTCGCCGGCGGCGTGCCCGTGGGTGTCGTTGACGACGGTGAACCGGTCGATGTCGATGACCAGGATCGAGAAGCCGTCGGACTTGCCACCGGCCACCCGGGCCAGCGCCCGCTCGACCCGGTCGTGGAACAGCGGGCGGTTGGGCAGCCCGGTCAGCGCATCGTGCATGGCGGCGTGGCTGAGCGCCTGGTCCGCCCGTACGAGAGCCGTCACGTCGTCGTGGATGACGAACGCCCCGCCGGTGGGCAGGCCACGCAGCCGTACGGCGTACGTCGCACCTTCGCGCTCGATCGTCCGGGGCACGTCGTAGGAGGTGATCTCGCCGTCGAGGATCCGGCGCAGGCCGACCAGGGCCTCGCGGGTCCAGCTCTCCTCGCCCCAGGCGGCGAGGATGGCGGCGTAGTTGCTGCCGATGCCCGCCCCGACGGTGCCCGAGGCCGTACGGGCCAGGTAACCGGTCACCGAGTCGTTCCAGCGCCGGTTGGCCGAGACCACCGAACCGGCCCGGTTGAGTACGGCGACCGACTCGCGCAGGGCGTCGAGCACGCCACGGTGCTGGGTGTCGCGGCTCGCGAGCGCGTCGAGGGCCCGCTTGCGCTCCACGGCGTAGCGGATGGAACGGCGCAGAACCTTGGAGGTCAGGTCGCCGAGCAGGGCGAAGTCCTGGGCACCCTCGTGCATCGCCAGGATGCCGATGCTCTCGTCGGACTCGGAGTCGATCAGGACCACGATCGGGACCATCGGCGACGAGGCGCGCATCGCCCGGACCTGCTGGAGTACGGACGGGTCGCCCGGGCTCAGCGTCAGCAGCGCGCACATCGGCAGCTCACCGGCGAACGTGGCGTCCTCGACGGCGGCCACCTGCATGACCCGGAAGCCCTCGGGCGACCCGGCCAGCGCACTGCGTACCCGGTCGGCTGAGGGGCCGGCGTCTATCAGCAGCAGCATGGGGGCAGTCAACGAGGCCTGCTCGGAGGGTGCTTCCGCCGGGCTACGGCCGTTCACGGCGATCTGGACCATGCTGGGCTTGTCTCCTGCCGGCGCTTACCAGGGCGGTTCTCCCCAGTCGTTTCGGCAGTTCATCCGCCCAGCGTGAGTCCCGGCGACCCTCGATTTGCGGACCGCCCGGCCGTCCCAGGACTACTCGTTGACGTACTCGCACCAGGAGCGGTACTGCGGCAGCTGACCACGCACCACCTGGGTGTACATCTCGAGGAGGTGCTTGGTGACCGGCCCGGGCACCCCGGCACCGACCGCCCTGTCGTCGACCTCGACCAGTGGCACCATCTCGGCAGCGGTGCCGGTGAACCAGGCCTCGTCGGCGAGGTAGAGGTCGGAGCGGGACAGCGTCGCCTCGACCACCTCGTAGCCCTCGTCCCTGGCCATGGTCATGACCGCGTCCCGGGTGATGCCGGC
>JAWWOM010000397.1:0-3861 GCA_033851655.1 Frankiales bacterium | reverse complement strand
CAGCTGGGCACCGGGGCTCGACTGCCTGCCCGGCGGGCCGCGTCAACGAGCAGCCGGCCCTGCGCCGCCAGCTGGTCGGTCGTCCGGACCACGTCCATGCTCGCGGACTCAGTCACGGACACTCCTGTCGGCTGACTCGACTGCGGACCGCGATCCGCACCTGGCCAAGCGCCCGTGGGGTTGGGGCACAACATGATCAGGCCACCGGACCTTCGCGGGCAAGGCATTGGCGCAGCCCGGCGGCGCAGGTGTCCGGGCCGCCAGACCTACCTCACCCGATGCGATCGCGACATTTCGGCAGTGCCGCGACATCTGCCAACGAAGCGGGGCCGCAATCACACCCCGCGTAGTCGGGGCCGCACGACGGGTTGACCACCCCTCGGCGGTCCCCCGCCGCGGTCACGCACTGCGGGCCGAATACGTCTAGCCGGGCGGCAAACCACGGGAATAGTCTGCCGCCGCCAACCCACTCTGCAGTGCGGACAGGGCGGCTGCGACGGCGCAGCACCGCCCGGGACGGGAGTCTGAGATGCGCGCACCTCGCACCATGGCGGTCCTGACGGCCGGAACAGTGCTCGTGCTGGTGTCGGCCATGACGGGGACTGCGCATGCCGTGGTCAAGGCCGGCGCCCCGGACATCGTCTACGTTGACGACTCGGGGCCTGGCCACTGCGGCGGCAAGGCACAGTTCACGACGATCAGCGCCGGACTGGCCGCGGTGGCCGACGGCGGCAGCGTGCACGTCTGTCCCGGGACCTACCACGAAGACGTCCTGGTGGACAAAGCCGTGACGCTTGACGGGGACAACGCCATCGTCTCCCCCGACCCGACGGACTCCACCTTCCTGACCGGACCAACCGGTGGCAACAACGCCTTCACCGTTGTCTCGCCGGACGTGGTGATCCACAACTTCACCGTGCGGGACGCCACGGGCGACGGCATCCTGCTGCTGGGCGACCGCGGCACGATCCTGCACATACGGGCGTACAACAACGGCATCAACGGCATCAACGTCGACGGAAGCTCGTACTCCGAGATCCGTGACAACACGATCAGCGCGAACAACGGTGGCATCGAGCTGGCCAACGACCCGCTCGCCGCCGGCATCACGTTGCCCGGTGTCAGCGGCACTGCGGCCTGGAACCGCGTGGAGGACAACACCATCACCGACAACCCCGCCGCCTGCGCGATCTACCTCGTCGACCACGCGGGCAGCGACCACCCTGGTGACTGGCGCGGCATCCACGACAACCTGATCCGCGGGAACTACGTCGCCCGCAACGCCCTGAAGGGCTTCGGCGCCGGTGTGCTGTTCGCGACTCCCGTACCCGGCGGCGCGGTCTACGACAACCGGGTGCAGGGCAACAGCATCCTGACCAACGGCCTGCCGGGTGTCGCGCTGCACAGCCACATGGCCGGACAGGACCTCAACGGCAACGTCGTCTACGGCAACGTGATCGGCACGAACAACATCCTCGGTGCCGAGGCCGGTGACACCGAGACCACGGGCGTGTTCGCCGGCACGCACGACCCGGTCACCCTGACCGTGGAGGGCAACCGCATCGAGGACGACCACTTCGGCGTCTTCACCGCCGGCCCGGTGACGCTGCTGCACGTGGCCCACAACCGGTTCACCAACGTGGACGTGAACGTCTCCGGCATCCCGGTGTGGATCGAACCCCCGATGTAGCAAGCACTCTGGCAGGGCGGCGCTGGGCGCGGGCTTGAGCAGTCCGCGTCCAGCGCTTCCGCATGCCCGGCGGCTAGTACTTCGAGCCGCTGGTCGCGCCGCCCGACGACGAGGAGCCGGCGGCGGCCGTGATGGCCTTGCCGTCGACCCCGACGACCCACCACAGGGCACCCGAGCCGTTGCTGCCCTGTCCGGCCGTGTCGCCTGGTGCCTTGTCGCCGGCGAAGTAGTACAGCGGATGCCCGTCGTACGTGACCTGCTTGCTGCCGTCGCTTCGTGCGCTGGTGCTCAGGGCCGACTGCTGCAGTGAGCCGCCAGCCTTGGGAGTGCCCGTCAGCGGCGGCCAGTACTTGATGCAGCTGGCATCACAGCTGGAGGTCGAGCTCTTGTCGGCGACCCACAGGTAGAGGGTGCGCCCGGTGCCGTCGACGAGGTAGGTGCCGAGCGACCCGGTCTTGGTCGCTACGGTGACGGCGGCGGCAGTACCGGCGGACGCTGGGGCGGCCGAGGAAGCAGCAGCTGCGGCGCTGGACCCGGGCGCGGCACCAGCGGCGCCGCTGCTGCTGGACGAGCCGCAGCCGGTGGCCAGAAATGCCATGGCAGCCAGCGGGATCAATCCTGCTCGAACAGGCCGTGAGGTGATCTTCATGGTGGCCTCCTTCACCACCCACTACGAGCCTCGGCGCGCTCGGGTTCAGGTCGCACTCCGGTTCGGACGACGCGGATGCTGAGCCTTCAGTCAGCGACGCGCTGCAGCTTGAGCAGCTGGGCGCGCACTTTCAGCGCGGCACTGCTCACCATGACCAGGAGCATGACGACGACGGCGAAGACCGCGACGAAGCAGGCTTGTACGGCGTCGTACCCACCGCCGTGGCGAACGCCTGCCAGGTGCTGCACCGTGTGCACGACGACCGAGATTGCCGGCGGGGCGAGGATGGCCGCCAGCACCGCAGCGACCACCACCAGTGGCAGCGCACGGGCCCGCAGCGTCGCCGAGGTCGCGCTGACCAACGTCGCCGCGTCGTGATCCGGGACCGTCGTCTGCGCCGCTGCCGTGATCTCCGGGTACCACGCGCCGTAGAGCAGGCCCAGCAACGCGGCGAGCAACGAGCTCGCGCCGAGCAGGTCGCCGGTGACCGTCAAGCGAGGCTCTTCAGGACTCTGTCGAAGGACGACTTGGTGATGACGTACTCCGACCCGGTGCCCTGGACCTTGACGACCAAGGACAACGAGCCGTCGAGCGAGGAGATCCGCCGGTTCAATGCCTCGACGACGTTGGTGTTGTCGATGTCGAGCCGTCGGGCCTGGTTGTCGTTGGGGTCGGGCCGGGCGGCAGCGAGGAGGTCCTTGAGGGTGGCGACGATGGTCTCCTGCAGCTCGTACTGGTACTTCGCCAACACCGACCGCAGCAACGTGCGGCTCTGCGCCACCGTGGTCTGGAACAGCGCGCTGACCTGCTGCTCCGATGGCAGGCGGTCATTGAACACGTGCCGGATCATCAGCAGCAGCCGGTAGGCCCGGATGTCCTCCCCGCGGGTGAACACCCGCTGGCCCAGGATCATCCGGAGATACTCCTCCTGCGCCGCCGCCGTGTAGCGGGCCACCTCGGCGGTCAGGGCTGCCGGGGCGCAGCCGAACGTCGCGGCGAGCTGTGCCCGCTCGGCATCGGTGAACTCCATGGCGCCTCCGTTCAAGGCGTCAGCATAGGGCGCAGCACGGACAAAACACCCCGGCCCGGCCTCCACAAGGAGGACCGGGCCGAGGGTCGCGGGTGGTGCGGCAGGTGCCGCCGGTTGTTGACGCCGGCGGCACCTGCCCGTTGGGGTTAGCTGTTCCAGACCTGCAGCTCGGAGATCTGGCCGCCGTTCTGGACGTTGTTCGCGGTGATGTTGACCCGGAGGTAGCGTTGGGTCGTCGCCGGGAACGTGATGGTGACGGTGTTGGTGCTCGGGCTGAACGTGTACGTCGCTGAGGTCTTCAGCGTCGTGAACGTCGTCCCGTCGGTGCTGCCCAGGATCGACAGCGTCTCGTTGCGGGCACCCCAGGTCGTGGGGAGCTGCAACACCACCCGGCTGACGCTCTGCGCGGCACCGAGATCGACCTGCACCCAGGCCGGCCAGGAGCCGTTGACGCTCTCCCAGTAGGTGCCCTGGTTGCCGTCGGTGACGTTG
>JAWWOM010000383.1:0-2517 GCA_033851655.1 Frankiales bacterium | reverse complement strand
CGTTGACCGGCGACGGCGGGGACGTCGTCGAGGGCTACCTCGCCCGCCCGATGGGCCCCGGCCCGTACGGCAGCGTGGTCGTGATCCACCACCTCCCGGGCTATGACCGGGCCAGCAAGGAGATCGTTCGGCGCTTCGCGGAGGCCGGCTACGCGGCGCTGTGCCCCAACCTGCACTTCCGCGAAGCCCCCGGCGCAGCACCGGACGACGCGGCGGCCGCCGTACGCGCGCAGGGCGGTGTGCCGGACGAGCGGCTGATCGGTGACGTGGCCGCCGCGGCTGCGCACCTGCGGGGCCTTACCTCGAGCAACGGCAGGGTCGGCGTGATCGGTTTCTGCTCGGGAGGCCGCCAGTCGGTGCTGGCGGCCACCGCCGTCGACCTGCAGGCGGCGGTGGACTGCTACGGCGCGTTCGTGGTCGAGCCGCACGTGGAGGGCATGCCCAAGCGGATGGTGCCGATCGTCGACCGGCTGGCAGACCTGCGCTGTCCCCTGCTCGGCTTGTTCGGCGTCGAGGACCAGCACCCATCGCCGGAGCACGTGGCCGACTTGGACCGGATCCTCAGCGAGCACGGCAAGGAGCACGAGTTCCACTCCTACCCCGACGCCGGGCACGGGTTCTTCGCCGTCGACCGGCCCAGCTATCGGCCGCAAGCCGCCAACGAGGGCTGGGCGACGCTGCTCGACTTCTTTGCCAAGCACCTGGCGGGCTGAGCAGTGTGCACGTACGTCACCACCACCGTCGAGGTCGCCGGCAGCGCCAAGGGCCCGCAGGGCTGGTTCCCTGCGACCACGGCGAACGTCTACTACGACCACCCCGTGCACGCGCCGGCCGAGCACACCCTCAACATCGACGTGCTCAACGTCGGCATCGGCCCCGGCTCGCGAGTGGCCCTCGAGCTCGATCCGGCAGCAGCGCGGGCGCTGGCGCTGGCGATATTGGACACGCTGCAGACCGTCGACCCGTGACACCGGATCGCTGCGCCCGGTCCCGTACGGGGCCGACCCCTGCCCGCGTGTCGACGTGGCGCCGGCGACTTCGCAGGGGAGACTGAAAAGCGTGAAGCCCCTTCATGTATGAGATGAAGGGGCTTCACCGGTTCACGCGTTGCCGCGTTCCCCGATCACCGGACGTTCGTCCCGCGCTCGGCCACTGACTCCGGAGGCTGCGCTGCGCTCGGGTCGCCCCTCGCGCTGCCTGGCCTCGGCCGTCGGTGGCCGCGCATCCCGTACGCCGATCCTCGCCGGCTCGCTGCTGCCAGGTTGCCCTGGCGGCGGATCCTGCGGTTCCTGACGCTCGGTGCGGGTCGCCGTTCCCGGTGACGTAAGTGATTTCTAGACTCACTTCGCCTTGTTGACAAGGGTTTTCGGCGAGTCGGCGACAACTTGTTCGGCTCTCCACAGGTCAGCCCCGGTTGTCCCCAGAAGTTGCCTGGTTGTGCACCGGCTCATCCACAGGACGCTTTGGCGAGGACCCCCAGAAAGGGCGTGAGGCCCCTTCAAGTATGAGTTGAAGGGGCCTCACTGGGCTCGCGCGTTGCCGCGCTCACCAGCCGCCAGCACGTGCGTCCCGCGCGCCTTGCGTCCTTGCCGTCGAAGATCCTCGCCGCTCGAGAGTCGCCCCTCGTGCAGCTCGGCTCCAACAGCCGGTCTCACACTGCCCTTGCCTGACCACTTTCGGAGGTTCTGGCGGGTTGCCCCGTCATTGTCTCCGTAGCCCTGCCTTGCCCGGTGCGGGTCGCCGTTGCCGGTGACGTAAGGTGATTTCTAGACCCAGTTAGCCTGCCTGACAAGGGTTTTCGGCGAGTTGCCCCGAAGTAATTTGATCTTCCACAGGATGGGCCGGGTTGTCCCCAGGCCCGGCCGAGTTGTGCACCGGCTCATCCACAGGTTGCCCTTGCCGTACGCTGCTGACGGTCGCTCGGGTTGAACGGGGGGTTCGTGGTGAAAGGTCTCATTCGGCCTTGCAGGCACAACCTCGGCGCCGAGCTCCAGGAACGCTGGCGGGCCCACCTGTGCGGCCTGTGCCTGACCCTGCGGGACGATGCCGGTCAGACGGCCCGCGTGCTCACCGGCTCAGCCGGGCTCCGGGACAAGCTGACCGATCATGACCTCCCGTACGGGACCCGCGCCGTTGCTGTTGCTCGGGCCCGAGCGGGCGGTGTCCCGTACCTTCGGGGCCGGTCATCCGCAGCTCGCGCTGACCGGCCTGCTGGCCGCTGTCACCATGTTCGGCTTCCCCAGGCGCCGGCGGCGGGAGCGGCGCGACCACCGGGGCTGCGGTTGGGCGTGCGACTGCCTGAACTGCTGCGACTGCGCCGACGTCGCCCTGTGCGACTGCTGCTAGCGGACGAGCGGTGACCGCTGAAGGGGCTATCCGTTCCGGGCCCGCGCGTGTCGATACGGCTGCATGGCGCACGCTGCGCCGGCCGACGAGGAGCGACACATGCTGGTTGCGGGTCGCCGACCGCTGCCGTTGCTGGCAGCGACGTCGGTCCTGGTTGCGCTGATCTCCCCG
>JAWWOM010000343.1:0-5042 GCA_033851655.1 Frankiales bacterium | reverse complement strand
GCGGTCAGCACGAGCGAGGCGGCGACGAGGGGCACCGCCGCCAGGGCGGTCCTCGAGACGCGGGCTTTGCGTGGGAACGGCATAGCTGTCCTTCCGGGTGGGGGCAAGCGGGTGGTACGGACTCTGTTGCGGATTGCTTACGTACCAGCGTCTTTGCTGCCAGGTCGGTGGGTCAGGCGGCGTGGGTCAGTGCGCGCACCAAGGCTTCCGGGGCCTGCTGGGCCCCTCTCCGGGCAAGGAGGACCAGCGCGGTGAGGGTGATCAGGTAGGGCATCGCGTCCAGCAGGTACTGGTTGACGCCGACACCGTGGGCCTGCAGCACCGAGGCGCTGGCCAGGGCGATGCCGAACAGGTAGGAGCCGGCGAGCACGCCAAGCGGTCGCCAGGCGGCGAACAGCACGACAGCCACGGCGACGAACCCGTACCCAGCGGTCATGTTGTTGGTCCAGTTGCCAAGACTGAGCGACAGCTGGGCGCCGCCGACACCGGAGAGTCCGGCGCCGATCGCAACGGCACTCATCTGGATGAGCTGGGGCCGGCCGCCTGCTGTGGCAACCACCTCGGGGCGCTCGCCGGCGGCGCGGACGCTGAGGCCGATGCGGGTGCGCCACAGGACGTACCACGTCAGCGGTACGAGGGCGTAGCCGACGTACACCAGGATGTCGTGGTCGAACAGAATCGGGCCCACCCATGGGATCGTGCTCAGTCCGGGGATCGCGATCGGGTCGAGCCCGGTCACGATCCGGTCGGTGTAGCCGGACCCGAAGACGGAGGTGACGCCGAGGGCGAGGAACCAGACGACCAGACCGCTCGCGAGCTGGTCCGCTCCCCGGCGGACGGTCAGCCAGCCGTGCAGCAGGCCGCACAGCATCCCGGCCACCAAGCCGGCCACCACACCCGTCGCGATCGACCCGGTCTCACTGGCCACGACGAACGAGGCCAGCGCGCCGGAGAGCATGCAACCCTCGGTTCCCAGGTTGATCACGCCGGCCCGCTGACCGATCATCTCGCCGAGTCCGGGCAACAGGATGGCCGTACCAGACTCGACGCCGAATATCAGGGCCTGCTCGACTCCGTTCATGCCGACCTCTTTCCGTGCTTGGCGAGGATGAGCGGTGCAAGGACGATCAGCCCCAGCAGGACGTTGACGATCTCGCCGTCCAGGCCGTTGGAGATCTGCAGCCCGTTGCCGCTGAGGGCGATCGCGCTGAAGACGAGGGAGGCCAAGACCACCTTTGCCGGGTTGTGACGGCCGAGATAGCTTGCCAGGAAGGCGATGTAGCCAAACGTGAGGGTGGTTCCAGGCCGGAGCTGGGTCTCGACGCCGGCCAGGTTGAGTGCGCCACCGAGTCCGGCCAAGGCGCCACCGACGGCCATCGAGCTGATCAGCAGCGGCCGGACCGGCAGTCCGGCTCGCCTGGCAGCCTCAGGGTTGCCACCGACGACGCGGAGCGCGAAGCCCCAGCCGGTGCGCTGCAGGAGGTACCAGACGCCGACCGCCACGACCGCCGCGATGATCAGCCCGAGGTTCAACGTGCTGCCGAAAAGCTTGGGCAGGACGGCGTTGTGGTCCAGCGGCTTGCTCTGCGGCTGGCCGGAACCGTTCGGATCCTTCCACGGCTGGTAGATCAGGTAGAGCATGATGTCGTTCGCGATGAAGTTGAGCAGCAGGGTCGTGACCGACTCGTTGGCGTTCAGGGTCGAGCGCAGCACACCGGCGATGCCGGCCCAGACAGCACCTGCCACGGCTCCCGCCAGCGCCATCGCCAGCCAGCTCAACGGTCCAGGCACGTGCGAGCCGATCGCGACTCCGACTCCGGTCGCCGCGACGGCGCCGAGGATGATCTGGCCCTCGCCGCCGACGTTGACCAGGCCGGCCCGCGCGGGGACGGCGACGGCCAGCGCTGCCAACACGATCGGGATCGAGCGCAGGAAGGTCTGCTGGATCGAGCCGCTGTCGGCGAACGTGGAGCTGAGCATCGAGTGGTAGACGCTGAACGGGTTGGCCCCCTTCACCGCAGCGAGCACGCCGAAGAATGCCAGGGCAGCCACATAGGCGGCCACCGTGATCCCCGTACGGCGCCAGTCGGTGAGTCTGAGGCGCTCCGCAAAGGTGGCGTCCGGCGTGACGACCGCCGGCTTCTCCTCCACCATCGTCGGCGAGTCGAACTCGACGACCAGGTCCTCCTTGGTGACCGGCGCTGCTGTCCCCGCGCCCGGCTCGCTGGTGAGGCTCATGCTGCCGCTCCCGTCATGAGGGTGCCGATGACCCGACGGTCGGCGTCGTCGCGGCGCAGCGTCCCGGTGAGGGAACCGTGGGCCAGTACGGCGATCCGGTCGCTCAGGGCCAGCAGCTCGTCCAGGTCCTCGGACACGAGCAGCACCGCACTGCCGGCGTCACGGGCCATCAGCATCAGCTCGCGGGTCCGCTCGGTGGTCAGCACGTCCAGGCCACGGGTCGGGTAGGACACGACGAGCACTGTCGGTGGGCTGGCCAGGGCGAGCGCCAGCAACACCCGCTGAATGTTGCCGCCGGAGAGCTGGTCGAGCCGGCGGTCCGAGGTCGCTATCTTGAGCCCCGCCGCACGGCCGCGCTCCTGGAGCTCTGCGCCCTGACCCTTGACGTCGAAGTCCAACTTGGTCTTGGCGCCCGTCGCGGCCCACAGCGCCGCGTGCTCGCCGACGGTCAGGCCTGGTACGACGAACTCGCGCAACGGGTCGCCGGCGACGGCCATCACGCCGGCGGCCCGGAAGGCGCGGGGATCACCGGTACGCATGAGCTTTCCGGCCAACGACAGCTCACCGGCGTCGGCAGCCACCATGCCACTCATCAGGTCGGCGAGCTCCCGTTGCCCGTTGCCGGCAACGCCGGCAACGCCGAGAATCTCGCCGGGATAGAGGTCGAGGTCGACTCCACGCAGGCCGGAGCCCTCGCCCGCCGCTGTCAGCTTGAGGCCTCGGGCCTGGACCAGCGGTGTGGCGGCGACCACCTCGCCGGCATTCTCGTTGCGGGCCGGTGCGACCGTGTCCCCGACCATCGAGACGACCAGCTCCTCGTCCGAGATGCTGGCTGCCGCGCGCCCGGACAGCACGACCTTGCCGCCGCGCAGAACGGTCACGCGGTCGGCGATCTCGCGCACCTCACGCATCTTGTGAGTGATGATGACGATGCCGACGCCGTCGTCGCGGAGCCGGTTGACCATGGCGAACAGCCCGTCGACCTCCTGCGGCGTCAGGACACTGGTCGGTTCGTCGAGGATGAGCACGCGGGCTCCGCCGAGCAGCACCTTGACCAGCTCGACCCGCTGCCACTCCCCGATGGACAGATCCGCGACCTTGGCAGCCGGGTCGACCGCGAGGCCGTACTTGCCACCCATCTCGCTGATCTTGTCCCGCAGATCCTTGCGACTCAGGCCTTTGGCCGACTTGCCGAGGTGCAGGGCGACGTTCTCGCGGACGGTCAGGGCGGGGACCAGACGTAGGTCCTGGAACACCATGCCGAGGCCGAGCTCACGGGCGACCGCCGGGGAGGAGACGTTGACGAGGTTGCCGTCGCGGCGGATCTCACCTGCGTCTGCTTTGTAGACCCCGTACAGGACCTTCATCAGGGTGCTCTTGCCGGCACCGTTCTCCCCGAGCAGCGCGTGCACCTCGCCTGGCATGACGGTGAAGCTGACGTCGTTGTTGGCGATGAGCGAGCCGAACCGCTTGGTGATGCCGGACACGTCCAGCAGCGGGGTGACTGTCATGATGCGCTCCGCTGCAACGCCATCTGCATGATGGCTCTCGCCGCTCGGCGTTCGACGACCTCCATGGACTCTCCTACGTGGGTCTGCAGGCTGCGCAGGGCATCTTCGACGTCGCCGAGCAGGACCTGCTCGAGGATGCCGAGGTGCTCGACGATGGTCCGTTCAATGCGCTGCTCGGTGAGGAAGTCGTACATCCGGACCGCCCGAATGCGCGCATTCACCTGTTGCAGGCTGTCGGTCAGCACGTCATTTCCGGTCGATCGCAACAGGGTGACGTGGAAGTTCTCATCGAGGGTGACGAACATCGGGTCCGGGTCAGGTTGGTGGTCTTTCATCGCCAGCCACTCGTTCCGCAGTGGCTCCAGCAGCTGGTCGTCGTGCCGCGTTCCGGCGCCGAGCACCCGGGTGAGGCCCCGCACCTCGAGGGTGATCCGCAGGTCGTACAGGTCACGCAGCTGGGTCAGATCGGGCAGTACGACGAAGTAGCCGCCGTCGAGCTTGGTGACGAGACCTTCGCTCGCGAGGCGCAAAAGCGCCTCTCGCACAGGGGTTCTCGACACTCCGAGCAGGTTGGCCAAACGCTCCTCGACCAGCCGGGAGCGCAGTCCGAACTGTCCGAGCATGGTCCGTTTGCGTAGCTCGCCGTAGACCTCGTCCCGTCGGAGTCCGGACTTCACCGGCGCTGGATCCGAGTCCGTCGACGGCCCTGTATACGCCTCGGTGTCCACGGCTAGGACGCTAGACCTCGCGGGGTGTCAAGATCATCTCGCCGTTGTAACAGTCACAATTCCTGCGTTCCGATCCTGTGTCCGGCTGTCACAATTGCGGCCATGCTGACCACGCGAATTGTCCTCATCCACGGCGCGGCCACCACGTCGCGGGTCTGGGCCCGGGTCGTGGCAGCCCTGCCGGACTTCGAGGTGCAGACACCGGACCGGCCGAGCAGCGGCGACCTGGAGCAGGAGCTCGACTTCCTCGCCGACCGCTGCCAAGGCGCGGTTGTCGGCGGCGTCAGCGGCGGTGCGACGCTCGGGCTGGCCCTCGCGGCGCGCGGCCTCGCGATGCGTGCCGCCGTGCTGCACGAGCCGGCCGCCGGGTCGCTGGTCCCCGGCCTGCTCGACGCCGTAGCGGCCGCATTTCGCGACCGGGGGGTCGAGGGCTTCGGCAGCACGCTGTACGGGCCGGCGTGGTCGCCGGCGGATGCGCCGGACGACCCGACGGCTGTCGGGCGTGACTTCGCCATGTTCCGCGGCTACGAGCCGGCAGCACCTGCGGCCGGCGCGGGTCCCGTAC
>JAWWOM010000315.1:0-10227 GCA_033851655.1 Frankiales bacterium | reverse complement strand
CTTGCACCGCCGGCTCCGCCGGAGGTGGCGACCGCGGCCGACCCGGTCGTCGGGGTCGCGCCGGTGCTGCTCTTACCGCTGCACGCAGACACTGACAGCGCCGCTGTCAGGGCGAGTACCGCACCCGTATAAAGCCTTCGATTCATCTGGCACCCTTCCCGAGGACGTCCGGGCCGGGTCGGCCGCAGACGGACACCAGCCACGTCGCTGTGACTTCGTTGGAAGATACGTCAGATGGGGACCGGTTTCATAGGTTCCGGCCTTTACGCGGCCAATGCGTAACACAGTTGTTACTCGCGGGTAGGCCGGAAACCTTGCGGCAACCCGGCGATGGCCCCGAAGAAAGTCACGGCGAATCGGCCGTGGCGGTGACGATCCCCGCGAAGGAGTCGGCGTCGGTGCTGGCGCCGCCGACCAGCGCACCGTCGACGTCGGGCTGGGCCATGATCCCGCCGGCATTGTCCGCCTTGACCGACCCACCGTAGAGGATCCGCGCGCCGTCGGCGAGGGATCCGTTGTAGAGCTCGGCCAGCCGGGTGCGGATCGCTGCGCAGACCTCCTGGGCGTCCTCCGGGGTCGCCACCTTGCCGGTGCCGATCGCCCACACCGGCTCGTACGCGACGACCAGGGTCCGGGCCTGCTCGACGGTGACGTCGACCAGCGCGGCGTCGAGCTGGGCGAGGGTGTGCGCGACGTGGTCGCCACTCTCGCGGACCTCGAGTCCCTCGCCGACGCACAGGATCGGCGTCAGCTCCACCGCGTAGGCGGCCCGTACCTTGAGGTTGACCAGCCCGTCGGACTCGTGGTGGTACTGGCGGCGCTCGGAGTGACCGACCACGACGTAGGAGCAGCCGAGCTTGGCCAGCATCGGGCCGGAGATCTCGCCTGTGAAGGCGCCGGCGATGTGGGCGGAGAGGTCCTGGGCGCCGTACTTGAGCAGCAGCCGGTCGCCGTCGACGAGGGTCTGCACGCTGCGCAGGTCGGTGAACGGCGGCAGCACCGCGACCTCGACCCGGTCGAAGACCTTCTCGTCGAGGGAGAAGGCGAGCTTCTGCACCAGGGCGATGGCCTCGAGGTGGTTGAGGTTCATCTTCCAGTTGCCGGCGATAAGCGGCATCCGGCCGACCCGCTTTGCGGACGTGGAGCTGGGCACGGTCATGCCTCCAGGGCGGTCAGGCCGGGCAGCTGCTTGCCCTCGAGATATTCCAGCGACGCGCCGCCGCCGGTAGAGATGTGCGTGAAGGCGGACTCGTCGAGCCCGAGGGCACGTACGGCAGCGGCGGAGTCGCCACCGCCGACGACGCTGGTGCCGTGCACGGCGGCAACCGCCTGGGCGACCTTGAGCGTGCCGTTGGCGAACGGGGCCAGCTCGAAGACACCCATCGGGCCGTTCCAGAACACTGTCCTGGCCTCGGCCAGCACCTCGGCGAAGAGCGCGACCGAGTCGGGCCCGATGTCGAGGCCCTTCTGACCGGCCGGGATCTTGTCAGCCGGCACGATCTGGGTCGCCGCGTCCGCGGAGAACTCGGCGGACGTGACGATGTCGGTCGGCAGCACGAAGGTGTCCGGGTGGTCGCGCAGGAACGCCGCGCAGGTCTCGACCTGGTCCTCCTGGAGCAGCGAGTCGCCGACCTCGTGGCCCTGCGCCTTGAGGAAGGTGAAGCACATGCCGCCACCGATGAGCAGCTTGTCGACCTTGGGCACCAGCGCCTCGATGACGCCGAGCTTGTCCGAGACCTTGGAGCCGCCGAGCACGACGACGTAGGGCCGCTCGGTGTCGGTGGTCAGCCGCTTGAGCACGTCGACCTCGGCCGCGACCAGCCGGCCGGCAGCGTGGGGCAATCGGGCCGGCAGGTCGAAGACGCTGGCGTGCTTGCGGTGCACGGCGCCGAAGCCGTCACCGACGTAGAGCTCGAGCCCTCCGCCCAGGGCGGCCAGCCTGCCGGCGAAGGCAGCCCGCTCCGCGTCGTCCTTGGCGGTCTCGCCGGCCTCGAAGCGCAGGTTCTCGATGAGCGCGACCTCGCCGTCGGCGAGCGCTCCCGTGACCTGGTTCGCCGACTCCCCCACGACGTCGGTGGCGAAGGCGACCGGGCGGCCGAGCAGCTCAGCGAGCCGCCCGGCCACCGGAGCCAGTGAGAAGTCCGGGTTGGCCTCGCCCTTGGGCCGGCCCAGGTGGGCACCGACCACCACCCGGGCGCCCGCGTCGAGCAGTGCGGTCAGGGTCGGCAGGCTGGCCCGGATCCGGCCGTCGTCGGTGATCACCGGGTCGGCGGCCGGGCCGGACCGGTCCAGCGGGACGTTGAGATCGGAGCGGAGAAAGACCTTCTTACCGGTCACTCCCCCGGCAATCAGGTCGTCGAGGGTGCGCACGCGGAGAAGCTCCTTACAGGCCGGTGCCGACGAGGGCGGCGAGGTCGACGAGACGGCTGGAGTAGCCCCACTCGTTGTCGTACCAGCCGAGGACCTTGACGGTGCTGCCGTTGACCATGGTCAGCTTGGAGTCGAAGGTGCAGGAGGCCGGCGTGCCGACGATGTCGGAGGAGACGATCTCGTCCTCGGTGTAGACGAGGTAGCCCTTCAGGGCGCCCTCGGCCGCCGCCTTGTAGGCAGCGTTGACCTCTTCCTTGGTCACCTCGCGCTCGAGCTCGACGACGAGGTCGGTGATCGAGCCGTCCGGCACCGGGACCCGCAGCGCGAAGCCGTCCAGCTTGCCCTTGAGCTCGGGCAGCACGAGGGAGACGGCCTTGGCCGCTCCGGTCGTGGTCGGGATGATGTTCTGGGCCGCCGCCCGGGCACGACGCAGGTCCTTGTGCGGGAAGTCGAGGATGACCTGGTCGTTGGTGTAGGCGTGGATCGTCGTCATCATGCCCTTGACGATGCCGAAGCTGTCCTGGAGCACCTTGGCCAGCGGCGCGACGCAGTTGGTCGTGCAGGACGCGTTGCTGATGACGTGGTGGCTGGCCGGGTCGTACGAGTCGTCGTTGACGCCCATGACGAAGGTGCCGTCCTCGCCCTTGGCGGGCGCGGAGATGATGACCTTCTTGGCCCCGCCGCCGGTGATGTGCTTCTCGGCGCCGGCCCGGTCGGTGAAATGACCGGTCGACTCGATGACGACGTCGACGCCGAGGTCCGACCAGGGCAGCGCACCCGGGTCGCGCTCGGAGAGGACCTTGATGGTCTTGCCGCCGACCTGGATGCCCTCGGCCGTGGCGGAGACGTCCTCGCCGAACGTGCCGAGCACCGTGTCGTACTTGAGCAGGTGGGCGAGGGTCTTGGTGTCGGTCAGGTCGTTGACGGCGACGATCTCGATGCCGCTGCCCGGGTTGGCGGCGACGGCGCGGTAGAAGTTGCGGCCGATGCGGCCGAAGCCGTTGATCCCTACGCGGATGGTCACGGTGGTCCCCTTGCTGTCGAGCGGAGCGGCTGAGAACGGAACGCGCCGCTGCGGACGCGCCTGCGTGGTCGTCCCGAGCCTACCGAGAGAGGCCTCCCCGCAACGAGCGGGTAAGCCGCGGCCGGGCCTGCCCCGTCTGCGGAGTGAGAAGGTTGGCGACTCCCCGGGTCAGGGAGCCAGCATGTCCGCGGTGAGGTTGGCCTCGGTGCCGGGCACCCCGATGTCGCCGGCCCGCTTGTCCGCCATCGCCAGGAGCCGGCGGATGCGGCCGGCGATCGCGTCCTTGGTCAACGGCGGATCGGCCAGGGCGCCGAGCTCCTCGAGGCTGGCCTGGGAGTGTTCGAGGCGCAGCGTGCCCGCCGAGATCAAGTGCTCCGGCGCCTCGTCGCCGAGGATCTCCAGCGCCCGGGCCACCCGTGCTCCGGCGGCCACGGCCGCCCGCGCCGAGCGGCGCAGGTTGGCGTCGTCGAAGTTGGCCAGCCGGTTGGCGGTGGCGCGGACCTCACGGCGCATCCGCCGGTCCTCCCACGCCAGCAGCGACTCGTGGGCACCGATCTTGGTGAGCAGCGCCCCGATCGCGTCGCCGTCCCGGATGACCACCCGGTCCACCCCGCGCACCTCCCGGGCCTTGGCCGCGACACCGAGCCGGCGGGCGGCTCCGACCAGGGCGAGGGCCGCCTCGGGGCCCGGGCAGGTCACCTCGAGCGCGCAGGAGCGGCCGGGCTCGGTCAGCGAACCGTGGGCCAGGAAGGCGCCCCGCCAGGCCGCCGCGGCGTCACAGGTGGCACCGGCGACGACCTGCGGCGGCAGGCCCCGTACGGGACGGCCTCGGGTGTCGAGCAGTCCGGTCTGCCGGGCCAGCGCTTCGCCGTCGCGGGTGATCCTCAACACGTACCGGCTGCCCTTGCGCAGACCGCCGGCGGCCACGACGTGGATGTCGCTGGCATAGCCGAAGACCTCGGCGATGTCCTTGCGGATCCGGCGGGCGGCAGCTCCGGTGTCGAGCTCCGCCTCGACGACGACCCGGCCGCCGACCAGGTGCAGCCCGCCGGCGAACCGCGGCAGGGACGCCATCTCGGCCTTGCGGCAGCACGGCTTGGTGACCACGAGCCTGGACAGCTCGTCTTTGACCGCGGCCGTCATCGCCATGCCCGATGCCCTCCCGTACTGCTGATGTCCTGGGTGTCGCCACGGTCACTGGTGTGGCCGTCCCTGGTGTGGTCCTCGCTGGTGTGGCTGTCGTCGTGCTCGGGCCGGTCATGCCGTACGGCAAGCACCTCGCGGAACGCACCGGCCAACCGGCCCGGGTCATGGCGTGGTGAGCCGTCGTCGACGGCGACCGGCGCCAGGACGAGCTCGGCACCCAGAGTACGCGCGCCGTGGAGCAGCCCGTCCCTGTCGCCCGCCGTTCCCTCGTTGGCCAGCACCACGTCGACCCTGAGGCCGGGTGCGTAGCCGAGCAGCACCTCGAGGTGCTCCTGAGGCGAGAAGTCGGCGGTCTCCCCCGCCTCGGCCGCGATGTTGAGCACCAGCACCCGCCGGGCCGGCGTCGCACGGAGCGCGGCGGCGAGCTCCGGCACCAGCAGGTGCGGCAGCACGCTGGTGAACCACGACCCGGGGCCGAGGACGACGAGGTCGGCGGCCAGCACCGCGGCCAGCGCCTCGGGGCAGGCCGGCGGGTCGGGCGGCTCGATGGCCACCCGCAGGACGCCGGTGGAGACGGCGACCTTGCCCTGCCCCCGCACCGTACGGACTCCCCCTGGAGCAGACAGGTCGGTGACGTCGGCGACGATCTCGAGCGGCGTCGTCGCCATCGGCAGCACCCGGCCGCAGCTGCCGATGAGGCGCCCGGCTTCGTCCAGGGCGAGCACGGGATCGCCTAGTACGTCGAGCAAGCCGGCCATCAGCAGGTTGCCGACGGCATGGCCGCCGAGCGGTCCCGTACCGGGGAACCGGTGTTGCAGGACCTCGCTCCACAACCGCCCGTCGTCGTCATCGCCGGCCAGCGCGGCCAGGGCCATCCGCAGGTCGCCGGGCGGCAGCAGCTCGGGGTACTCGTCGCGCAGCCGGCCGCTGGACCCCCCGTCGTCGGCGACGGTGACGATCGCGGTCAGCTGGTCGGTGACCTGGCGCAGGGCGGCGAGCGTCGCCGCCAGCCCGTGGCCGCCACCGAGGGCCACGACCTTGGGCCCGTGCTTGGCGGCAGGCGCCGGCGCGGCCATCACTCGCGACCCAGGTCGCGGTGGCTGACCCGCACGTCGACGCCGAGCTCGGTCAGCCGCAGGGCGAGCTGCTCGGCCATGGCGACGCTGCGGTGCTTGCCGCCGGTACAGCCCACGGCGAGGGAGAGGTAGCGCTTGCCCTCCGCGCGGTAGCCGGGCAGCAGCACCGCCAGCACCTGGCTGTAACGATCGAGGAACTCCTGGGCGCCGCGCTGCGCGAGCACGTAGTCGCGGACGAGTGGGTCCTGTCCCGTACGCGGCCGCAGGTCGGGCACCCAGTGCGGGTTGGGCAGGAACCGGCAGTCCACGACCAGGTCGGCGTCGACGGGCAGGCCGTACTTGTAGCCGAACGAGACCACCGTCGCACGCAGGCTGCTGTCGCGGTCCTCGGTGAAGGCCGCGACGATCCTGGCGCGCAGCTCGTGCACGTTGAGGCCGGTGGTGTCGACGACCAGGTCGGCCTCGCCGCGGACGTCGAGCAGCTGTTCCCGTTCGCGGGTGATGCCGTCGATCAGCCGGCCGTCGGCCTGCAGCGGATGTGGCCGGCGGACGTTCTCGAACCGGCGCACCAGCTCCTCGTCGGTGGCCTCGAGGAACAGCACCCTCGGCCGCACGCCCTGGGCCTCGAGGTCCTGCAGCGCGGTGCGCAGGTCCGAGGAGAACGCCCGGCTCCGGACGTCCACCACCGCAGCGATCAGCGAAACGGCGCCGGCTGAGCGGCCGCCGAGCTCGGCCATCGTGGTGAGCAGGCCAGGCGGCAGGTTGTCGACGACGAACCAGCCGAGGTCCTCGAGGCACTTGGCAGCGGTGCTGCGCCCGGCGCCGGAGAGCCCGGTCACCACGACGATCTGGACGGCGGACGGCTGAGCGCTCATGGGCTGCCCTCGAGGATCTCGCCGGTCGTCGGGTCGATGGCCGGTGTCGCGGTGGTGCCGCGCAGAGCCGTGAGGACGGCCTCGGCCGTACGGGGTCCGAACCCCGGCAGGGCTGCGATGTCCGACGCCTCAGCGGCCCGCAGCCGCTTGAGCGAGCCGAAGTGCTTGAGCAGCGCCTTGCGCTTGGCGTCACCGAGACCGGGCACCCCGTCGAGGGCGCTCTCGGTCATCGTCTTGGACCGCCGTTGCCGGTGGTAGGTGATCGCGAACCGGTGCGCCTCGTCCCGTACCCGCTGGAGCAGGTAGAGCGCCTCGCTGGTCCGTGGCAGGATCACCGGGTCCGGATCGCCGGGCAGCCAGACCTCCTCGAGCCGCTTGGCCAGGCCGACGAGGGCGACGTCCTCGATGCCCAGCTCGGCCATCGCGGCAGCGGCCGCCGCGACCTGGGGCGGGCCGCCGTCGACCACGACCAGGTTGGGCGGGTAGGCGAACTTCTTGGGCCGGCCGGTGACCGGGTCGATGCCGGCACGGGCGGGCGGCTCCGGGTCCTCCGCGTCCCCGGGGGCGACGCCGAGCTCGCCGGTCTTCTCCCGCTCCTCGAGGTAGCGGCTGAACCGGCGGCGGATCACCTGGTGCATCGACGCGACGTCATCCTGGCCGTCCAGTCCCCGTACGGCGAACCGGCGGTACTCGCTCTTGCGGGCGAGCCCGTCCTCGAAGACCACCATGCTGGCGACGACCTCGGTGCCCTGCAGGTTGGACACGTCGAAGCACTCGATCCGCAGGGGGGCTTCGGTCAACCCGATGGCGTCCTGGATCTCTTGCAGGGCAAGGCTTCTCGCCGACAGGTCAGTTGCCCGCCTGAGCTTGTGCAGCTGGAAGGACTGCTGGGCGTTGCGCTCGACGGTCTCGAGCAGGGCCCGCTTGTCGCCGCGCTGGGGCACCCGCAGCTCGACCCTGGTGCCCCGGAGCTCGCGGAGCAGCTCGGTCAGTGCCTCGGGCTCCGGTGGCAGGACCGGTACGAGAACCTCGCGGGGCACGCCGTTGCCGCTCTCCTCGTCGGCGTACATCTGCAGCAGGAACAGCTCGACCAGGTCAGCCAACGTCTCCTCGGCCTCCCCCTTCCCGCTGACCCGGTCGACCACCCAGCCCCGCTGACCGCGTACCCTGCCGTCGCGTACGTAGAAGACCTGGACGGCCGCCTCGAGCTCGTCCTCGGCGAAGGCGATCACGTCGGCGTCGGCGCCGTCGTGCAGGACGACCGCCTGCTTCTCCATCGCCCGCTCGAGCGCCTTGATGTCGTCGCGCAGCCTGGCCGCCCGCTCGAAGTCGAGATCGCCTGCGGCTGCGTGCATGTCCTTCTCGAGGCGGCGGATGAACGGAGCCGTCTGACCCGCCATGAAGGAGCAGAAGTCGTCGACGATCTCGCGGTGCTGGTCGGCGGTGACCCTGCCCACGCAGGGCGCCGAGCACTTGTCGATGTAGCCGAGCAGGCAGGGCCGGCCGAGCTGGCGCTGGCGGTTGAAGACGCCGTTGCTGCAGGTCCTCGCCGGGAAGACCCGGACCAGCGCGTCGAGCGTCTCGCGGATCGCCCAGGCATGGGCGTACGGGCCGAAGTAGCGGACGCCCTTGCGCCGGGGACCGCGCATGACCTGGAGCCTCGGGTAGTCCTCGAACAAGGTCACGGCGAGGCTCGGATAGCTCTTGTCGTCGCGGTAGCGAACGTTGAAGCGCGGGTCGAACTCCTTGATCCAGTTGTACTCGAGCTGCAGCGCCTCGACCTCGGTGCTGACCGTGGTCCACTCGACGGAGGCCGCGGTCCGGACCATGGTCTGGGTCCGTGGGTGCAGGTTGACGACGTCCTGGAAGTAGGAGGACAGCCGGGAGCGCAGGCTCTTGGCCTTGCCGACGTAGATCACCCGGCCGGTGTCGTCCCTGAACTTGTAGACGCCGGGGGCCTCCGGGATCTCCCCGGGGGCCGGTCGATAGGTCGCCGGATCCGCCACGGCCTCAGCGTACGGGAAGCGTCCGACAGATGTGCCCGGTAGGCCACCCGAGTTTCGGTCAGTCGGCGTACTGCAGGGTGTACTCGTACGGCGCGTGCGGGCGCTTGACCTGGACCACCGACGTGGCCGTCAGCTCGGGGATGGCGGCCCCGGGCGCCGAGGCCGCCGGCCAGGTGCCGGTCACCGTGACCCAGGTGTTGTCGGGCAGGACGCTCGTCGATCCGAGGATCCGGATCTGCTCGATCTCGGCATCGGCGGCGCAGCAGAAGATGGTGAACCGGGAGAGCAGAAAACCGTTGCCGTCCTTGGCCTTGGCGACGAAGCCGGTGAGTCGTACGGGCACCCCGGTCAGCGAATGGCCGGCGTCGTCGATGGCTCGCGAGGTGTACTCGGCCAGCGTCATCGGCACGGCCCCGGCCACCTCGGCCCCGACGGGTGGATAGCTGCTCGTGGACGGCGCCTGGACGGCCCGTTGGGCCGTGGAGGCGGCGGACGCACCGAGCGGCCCCGGAGCCACGACCAGCAGCACCAGCAGCGGGGCCATCACCAGCCACGGCGCCCGCCGCGAGTGGTGGTGCTCGTGCTCGGCGTGCTCCTCGGCGGCGAGCTCCTCGTCCGGCGACCGCCGGCTGACCGCCGGGGCGACGGCGAGCAGCAGCAGGACCACCCCGGAGGCGAAGTGGTACGGGACCAGGCCGGGCCGGATGAACACCAGGGCATCACCGCCGACAGCCAGGATCAGCGCGGCACAGCCCATGGCCGCGAGCAGCAGCGACTCGGTCCGCCGGTTCACAGCCACCACCACGCGGCCAGGGACCCGGAGCCGACCGCCACGACGAAGGTCAACGGACCGAACCGTACGGCGAACCTGCGACCGAAGGTCCCCCATTGCATCGCGGCCAGCTTGAGATCGATGGCGGGGCCGACGACCAGGAACACCAACCGCGAGGACAGCGAGAACTGGCGCAGGCTCGCAGCCACGAAGGCGTCGGCCTCGGAGCAGATCGACAGCGCCACGGCGAACAGTCCCAGCACCGGCAGCGCGAGCAGCTTGTGGGTGGCGATGTCGTCGAGCCACACCTTGGGCACGAACACCTGCAGCGAGGCCGCGGCGGCTGCGCCGACCACCAGCCAACCGGCGGCGTGCAGGAAGTCGACCCTGGCCACGCCGGCCAGCGCCCGTACCCCACCTCCCTCTTCCGGGATCTGGCTGGTGACCCGGAGCAGTGCCCCCCGGGGGTCCAGCCGCGACCAGACCAGACCCATCACCACCGCAGCGATGAGCGAGCCGGTGAACCGCGCACCCACCATGGCCGGCCGGCCGGGGAACGCGACCGCGGTCGCCACCAGCACCACCGGGTTGACCGCAGGTGCTGCCAGCATGAAGGCCAGTGCCGCCGACCCGGGGACGCCCCGCTGGGTGAGCCGTCCGGCGACCGGCACGGAGGCGCACTCGCAGCCGGGCAGGGCCGCCCCGGCCAGCGCTGCCAGCGGTACGGACACGATCGGTCGCCGGCCCAGGACGCGGGCTAGCAGCCGCGGGCTGACCAGGGTGGAGACCGCGCCGCTGACCAAGGTGCCGAGAACCAGGAACGGCAGCGCCTGCACCGTGATCGCGATGAAGATGGTCGACCACTGCTGCAGTCGCGGATCGCCCAGCGCGTGGCCGACGATCCCGTGTGCCCCGGCCGCGATGGCCAGCACCGGCAGGACGATCCGCTCGTCCGGGT
>JAWWOM010000283.1:0-3121 GCA_033851655.1 Frankiales bacterium | reverse complement strand
GGTACTGCAGCTCGCGGGATCGCGAGATCGCCAACGCCTCGTCGCCGGACACCGTCTGGCAGCCGGTGGTCTGGACGTTCAGTCCGGCGTTCTTGTCCTTGACCGGCACCGGGAAGTCCAGCTTGATTCCGCCGATGGCGTCGACGATGCTCTTGAACCCGGCCAGGTCGAGGACCACCCAGTGGTTGATGTCGATCTGCAGTGCCTTCTCGATCGTGGCGACCGAGTTGTCGGCACCGAGGCCGAACGCGGAGTTGATCTTGGTGATCTCGTTGCGGCCCGTGACGTAGACCCGGGAGTCACGGGGGACCGACAGCAGGGACACCTTCGCCGTCTGCGGGTTGACCCGGGCGAGGATGATCGTGTCGCTGCACTGGCAGGCGTCGGCGTTGGTCCCGTACTGCGTGCCGGTGCCGGTGCGGCTGTCGGTGCCCAGGATCAGGACCGTGAACGGCTGGCCGGCTGCAGGTTTCGCCGTCAGGTGGCCTTTGCCGCTGACCTTGGCTGCGCCGGGAGCGGCTGCCAGGGCGGAGTTCTGGACTGATTGCAGGCTGCGCTTGAGGTAGAGCTGGCTGCCGCCGACGGTCGCCAGCACCAGCGCCGCCACCGTCGTCACCGACAACGATGCCCGGTGCAACCGCTTACGCCGAGCGGCCCGGACGATGCGGCCGGGTCCGTCGGACCAGGGCTGTACGCGCAGCCGGGTGTCCGTACGGGCAGCCTGCAGTGCGTCGGCGACCCGGGCTTCGAGATCGTCGGGCGCCGGGCCGATGGGCGGGGTCATGACGGTGTCCCTTCGAGGGCGTGTGCGGAGGGGTCGAGCTCCTGTCGCAGCGTTCTGAGCGCCCGCGATGCCTGGCTCTTCACCGTGCCGGGAGAACAGCCGAGCGCGTGGGCGATCTCGGCCTCGGACAGGTCGTCGTAGTAGCGCAGCACGATGACCGCGCGTTGCCGGGGCGGCAGGACCCGCAGGGCGCGGAGCACGAGATCGACGTCGTCGTACCGTGCGGGCCCGGCGCCGGCCGCTGTCTGTTCGAAGCCCTCAGGCAGCGGACTCTCGCGCCGGTGCCGGCGCCACAGGCTGGTGTGGGCGTTCACCATCGCCCGCCGTACGTAGGCGTGTGGTTCCTCCTGCCGGAGGTGGTTCCAGCGGCGGTAGGTCGTCACCAGCGCGGACTGGACGAGCTCCTCTCCGCGGTGCGGGTCGCCGGTGAGGACGTAGCCGAACCGCAGCAGACCGGGCAGCGCGGCGCCCATGAAGGCGGCGAAGCTGTCCCTCGGGGCAAGGGGGTCCGGCTCTTGGCGCGTCGACGTCACGCAACGTGAACGCACGAGTGGGGCCGTCCGTTGTCACACGGGGCCAGATCTCACCAGATCCACAGGTCAACCGAGCCGGGGCCACTCGATGGCAGGGCAGCGGTTCATCACCATGTCCAGGCCGGCCGCGACCGTACGGGCGTAGGCCTCGTCGTCCACGATGTCGAGCTGGAACCACACGCCCTTGGCCCCGATGGCGACCGCCTGGTCGGCGAACCTCCCCGCCTGGTCACTGCGCCGGAACACATCCACCACGTCAACCGGGAACGGGATCTCGGCCAGCGTCCGGTAACCCGGCTGGCCCAGCACCTCGGCGCCCCGCGGGTGTACGGGCACGATGCGCTTTCCTTGGCGGGCGAGGAAGCTTGCCACGCCGTAGGCCGGCCGCGAGGGGTCGCTGCCGAGGCCGACGACCGCCCACGTGTCGTACGCCAGCAGCCGCGCCACGACGTCATCGGTCATCTGGCCATCATCCGGCTCGCAGTGCGCGGGATCAAAGCAGCGCGTCGTAGCGGGCCCGCAGCGTCCCGAGGTCGCGGCGCCGCTGCTCGTACGTAGCGCCCAGCGTCAGCAGCAGCGCCCCGGCGGTCCCGACCTCGAGCCAGCGTGGGACCAGCACCTCGTACGGGGCCAGCAGCCGCAGCGCGGTCAGCACCAGCGTGCCGCTGCCCAGCAGGAGCGGCGCCCGCAGCCGGTGCTGGGCGCCCACGATGACGACGCCGGTCGCGAGGGCCCCGAGCAGCAGCGGGCGGACCAGGCCGTCGCCCAGCAGGGCGTAGGACAGGCTCGGCAGCAGAAGCCCGGACAGACCGGGCCCGTACGCGGTCAGGGACGGGGTGGCCGGCAAGCGCCGCCGGCGGGCGAACCCGGCGCAGAGGGCCACGACGGCGATCGGGTCGGTGTACGGCTCCGGGGCGGTCACGCCGGCGACGCCCAGCCACATCCAGCTCGCCGCGGAGATCAGCAGTGCCCCGACCGGCCACGAGGCGCGGCGGTCGGCCCGGGTGGCCGAGAACAGGATGGTCAGGCCGGCGACGGCCAGGACCCAGCCGGCGAGAACCGGACGCGCGGCGGCGACCGGCAGGGCCAGGAAGGCGGCCAGCGCGCTGACCACCTCGACGACGGTCGAGTCCGGCTGCCGGTCCTCGAGCAGGGTCGCGCCGGCGGCAAGGGCTGCGGCCACCAGGGTCACCACCAATGCGGTGACCGCGGTGGTCACGCCCCGGTCGTGGCAGCCGGAGGCGACCGCCCCGAGCAGCAGTGCGGACGACACGCCGGTGGCGACCGAGCGGTAGCCCTGGGCGACGCCCGCTTCGCCCAGCCGACGGTCGGAGAGGACCGCCACTCCGGCAAAGACCAGGCACAGCAGGCTGAGTGCGACGGTGAGGTAGGGCCGGGTGCTCTCCGTGGCGCCGATCGAGGCGACCGTCTGGCCGAGGGATCCGGCTGCCAGCACGGCAGCCACCGGCTGCCACCCAGACCTCCCGGCGAGCACACAGGCGCCGATGACCGACAGGGCGGTCAACGCCACGCAGACCGCGACGGCCGGCCCGACGGGCAGGTGCTGCGCGAACGGCAGCAGGGTCATGGCCACGAGGGCGACGGCGACCGACCCCGGCAGGCCGACCCGCCGGGACGCCCTGATGGTGCTGAGAAGTGCGGCCGCCGCCACTGCCAGCAGCGCCCAGGAGGCCCAGCCGTCGTCGGAGGAGCCCAGCAGCAGCCCGCCCACGGCCACCACGACCGCGGCGCTCTCGAGGGCGTCGGCCAGCTGGGCGGCGACCACCCAGAACCGGTCGGCGGC